>DASQGS010000505.1:0-20772 GCA_035632455.1 Thermoanaerobaculia bacterium
CGAAAGTGCTTCAGTGGTTCACCGGCAACATCGGCTTGCATCACATCCACCACCTCAGCAGCCGCATTCCAAACTACCGCCTGCAGAAGGTTCTCGATGAAGTGCCCGCGCTTCAGAACGCGCCGCGCCTCACTTTCTGGAAGAGCCTCCGCTGCGCGACCCTCACGCTTTGGGATGAGCAGCAGCAGAAGCTGACCACTTACCGCGCCGCGCGCAAAGCGTTCAAGAACCAACGCGCCCTCGAAACGGCGGCGTAGAAGAACGCTCTAACCACTGCTGTCTGGGCCGGGATGGCGGGTTCCGCTACTCCTCGAGCCGCAGCAATTCCTCCAGCTCGTCGCGGCTGAACTGCTTGACCAGCGCCGGGTCGTCGGGGCGAACCAGCGATGAGGCGAGCTCGCGCTTTCGCTCGATGATCGCGTCGATCTTCTCCTCGATCGTGTTGCGGGTGATCAGCTTGATCACCTGGACGCCCTTGCTCTGACCGGGACGGTGCACACGATCCGTGGCCTGATCCTCGCGGGCCTGATTCCACCAGCGGTCGTAGTGAATCACGACCGAGCCGGCGGTGAGATCGATCCCGAGACCGCCGGCGCGGAGGCTCGCGGTGAACACGCGGCAATGGCTGTCGCGCTGGAAGCGCCGGATCTCGTCCCCGCGATTCTGCGTCGAGCCCTTGATCGTGGCGAAGGCGATCCCGAGCTCGCCGAGGTGGCGCTCGATGAGTCCGAGCATCGCCAGGTACTGGCTGAAGACCACGACCTTCAGACCGCTGTCCATACACTCATCGAGCAATTCGGTGAACAGACTCCACTTTCCGGACGGACCCTCGCCGTGATAGCCGCCGCCCGCGGAGCGTGGATCGTTGCAGATCTGCTTGAGGTAGTTGAGCGTTGCGAAGACGTGGATGTACGAGATCGATCTCCCGCTGCGCAGTTTCTCGCGAAGAGGCTCGCCTTCGCCGCGGAGCACGCGGCGGTAGAGGAGCACCTGTTCCGGCGTCAGCTCGCAGTAGCGCTTGTCGACGATCTTGGGAGGTAGCTCCGTGAGGACCTGCGCCTTGGTTCTGCGGAGAACGAACGGCCTGATCAGTTGGTGGAGTTGCTCGCGCGCCCGCTCGTCTCCCGCCGCGATGGGCGCGGCGAATGAGCGCTCGAACGCCGTCTCGCCGGGCAGGTAGCCGGGCACGACGAAGTCAAGCAGCGACTTCAGCTCGCCGACGTGATTCTCGACCGGCGTTCCGGTGAGGCCGACGGCGACGCGCCGGCCGATCGTCGCGAGAGCCTGATGGGTCGCAGTGCCGCGGTTCTTGATCGTCTGGATCTCGTCGAGCAGCAGGAGGTCGAATCGTCGTCCCTTGAATTGGTCGATGTTGCTCCGGACTACGCCGTACGAGGTGATGATCGCGGGAGAATCGGCTGGCAGAGCGCGCCCACCGCTGTTGTACCTTTCGAAGGAGAGGCCTCGGACGTACGTGGCCAGTTTCTCGTGCCAGTGATCGAGGAGCGACGTCGGGCAAACCACGAGCAAGGAGAGCGCGTTGCCATGCGGCGCCGCGGCGAGCGCGGCGATGAGGGCCATCGCCTGGTGCGTCTTTCCAAGCCCCATGTCGTCGCAGAGAAGGCCGCCGAGGCCGTTCTGCTGGAGGAACCAGAGCCACTGGTAGCCATTTGCCTGATAGTCGTAGAGGCTCATGCCGAACGCGGCGGGCGATGGCGTCTGCGACGAGTTGCGCAATTCGTCGTACGTGCGAAAGAACGCCTGCGCGGCCTCGTCGCCAACGCACGTCTGCGGCCCGCGCAGCAATCCTCGCGTGCGGAAATAGTCGATCTTCCGCATTCGATATCGTTCGCGCTTCTCCTTCTCCGGCTTCTCGAGCGCATCGATCCAGGCGAACTGCGCGCTGCCGATGTCGAGCCAGACGTTTCCGCGGCAAAGCGCCTGCACGCCGCGCTTCCGTGCCTTCGCGAGATCGGCGGCCGTGAGCGTCTCTCCCACAACGCGGAACGTGATGCCGAGCTCGACATGGTTCTCGCCGATCTCGCCGATCTCGAAGATCGTCTCGTCGGCCTGGTGCACCACGCGCGCTTCACGAACGGACTTCGGCACGAGCGCCTCGGGCATGGCCGCGAGCTCATCGCGATGAAGCTCGATGAAGCGGAAGATCTCATCCTCCGGAATCTCGGCCTCGATCTCGAACGGGAAGCCGGAGCTAGGCTTCGGCTCCGCGGCGAAGAGCAACGACTGCTGCACGTCGTTCTCCTGCTTCTCCGCGAACATTGGCGGAACGCCGCGCGGCGTTGCGAACGCCTTCCGGCCGGCAGGGAACCACCATCGGCCGAAGCGCTGCTTCTCGAGGTCGCTTCGCAGATGGATCGCGTCCTCATCGAGCAAAACGGGCATGAAGTGAAGCCCGCGCTCCTTTGTCAGCGTGATGCGAAACGAAGGCGCGAGCGATGCCGGAGCCAGCGTCAGACCGCTCCGCGCGACGATCGCACCGTCGTGGGCCGCGAGCACGTGCTGGACGGCAGGCGGCGCCAGGGCGACGTCGATCTGCGCATCCTCCGTCGTGATCCGGAGATGGAATCGCTCCGTCTCGCGAACCAGGAAGGCCTCTGCGCAATCGCCGAATCGGTTGAACGCCAGCCTTGCCCAGCGGTACCAGAATGATTCCTCCCACGCCAACCGCGCCGACGGCATGCCGTATCGCAGCAACTCCTCCTCATGTCCTGTGATGGTGATTCGCCGCAACAGGGCCTCGCGGCCCTCCGCTCCGCCGGCAAGATCGTCGAGCGCCGCGGCATTCGCGAGCTGAAATCGCGAAACGCACCGCCCATCGACGGAGGTCGTCATCGCTGCCGATTCGCGCGCCTGCTCGAGCGTTCGTCCTCGTGTGTCCTCGAACAGGGAGAACCCGATCGCGCGCCAGAGGCTGGCCTCGAAGCGGTCGGTGATGAGTTGTCCGCCGTCAGAAGAGACCTGTGTCAGGAGCATCGCCATGTGGCGGCATAGATCGCCCAGCATGAGATCCTCGCGGCACGTGCATCGCCATTTCGAGATCCGTCCGCGATCATCGATCACGATGACCGGCGTGAAGCTGCGCCGCTCCTTCTCGATCACGCTCGCAGTGATCGCCGAGCGGAAGAAGAGGACATCCGAGACGCGTATCTTCGCCGCGAGCGAAGGAAGGGATGCGATCGTGGCGGGGCGGAAGAAGCTGCGGAAGCGATCGGGGAACGGCATGTGAAAGTCAGAAGTCAGAAGGTTAGAAGGCTGAAGCCATGGATCTTCTTGCGCGTTAGGTCGCCGGACCGATGAGACGGATGGGACGAATGGGACGAATAGGACGGGTCCGACCGATCCGACCGATCTGCGGATTACCGTCCACTCGGCCTTCCTACTTTCCGCTCAGATAGTCCACCGTCAGATGGGCCATGGCCCGAACGCCGAGGGCCAACCCGCTCTCGTCGACGAAGAACAGAGGCGAGTGATTCGAGGCGGCGTCCGTGGCGCTGACGTTCTTCGGCCGCGTACCGAGCCAGATGAACAGCCCCGGAACTTTCTGCTGATAGAAGGAGAAATCCTCTGCGCCGAGGGAGGCGTGGACCAGTGACACCTTGTCGTTGCCGGCGATGCGGCGGAGCGTCGGAAGCATCTTCTCGGTCAGGGCTGGATCGTTGTACGTGATCGGGTAGCCGTCCTCGATCGTCACCACCGCCTTGCCCCCGCCGCTTTCAGCGATGGCCTCGGCGGTCTTGCGGATGCGGCTGTGGATCTCGTCGCGCATGCCGCGATCGAGCGAGCGGATCGTTCCGACCATGTCGACTTCATCCGGGATGATGTTGTTCCGGATGCCGCCGTGGATCGTTCCGATGGTGATGATCGACGGCGCCAGCGAGGAGTCGAGCTGCCGGCTCTCGATCGTCTGCAGGCCGATGACGATCTGCGAGGCGATCACGATCGGATCGACGCCGAGCCACGGATAGGCTCCGTGCGTCTGCTTCCCAAGCACTTTGATCTTCAAAGTGTCCACCGCAGCAAGCGCGCCCTCGGGGCGGTAGCCGAGCGAGCCGGTCTCGTACCGCGACGTCACGTGAAGACCGAACACGACCGCGGGCTTCGGGTTCTCCAGCGCTCCTTCTTTCACCATCAACGCGGCGCCGCCTTCCTCGCCGTCCGGCGCTCCTTCCTCGGCGGGTTGGAAGAGGAACTTCACGGTGCCCGGCAGATCGTCGCGGATCCCGGCCAGAACCTCGGCGACACCGAGCAGGATCGCAACGTGCGCGTCGTGCCCGCAGGCGTGCATCACGCCGACTTCCTGGTTGTTGTAGGTCGTCTTCACCGTCGACTTGAACGGGAGCTCCACCTGCTCGACAACCGGAAGCGCGTCCATGTCGGCGCGCAGAGCGACGACCGGGCCGGGCTTGCCGCCGCGAAGAACGCCGACAACGCCGGTGTGCGCAATTCCGGTGCGAACGTCGATCCCGAGAGCGCGCAGTCGGTCGGCGACGAGCTTCGACGTCCGAAACTCGCGGTTGCCGAGCTCAGGATGCTGGTGGATGTCGCGCCGGCATTCGATGACCTTGGACTCGACCGAGGCCGCTGCGTCGTCGATGCGCCGGTCGAGATTGATCGCGGCCATGGCGGTGATGGTCATGAGTGCCTCCAGGACGAAGAGCGTGGGGATGAGACTACGTATGCGCATGGGGAGGGATTCTAGTATGGATTACGGCGGCTCGCCGCAGTCCATATGGCGCCGCTATCGCTCGCTCGCGGCCTGCTGCCCCAGGCCCTCGGCGGCGGCGATCAGCTCGCCGAACCACTCGGCGAAATGCGGCTCGTCATGCTCGATGGCGTGCTCGCGCAACCGCGTGGCAACCCTCATGAACTGATCGATGAAGACGCGCAACTCCTCGGAGTTCCCGACTGCCATCAGCGTGCTGGCCTGCCGCTCGAGGGCATCGAACGTCTGCAGAGCCTGGGCGTACTCATTGCTGAGGTAGGTGAAGGTCTCTCTCGCATCCGCGGTCAGGCGGTCCATCGCAAGTGCAACGTTACCACGTCATCATGCTCGGGATGGCCTGACCGACCACTGACCACTGACAACTGCTCACTGAACCTCACTGCGCAACCGCGCTCAACTCCTCGATCCCGCGCACGACGCCGGAGCGAACGACGGATCGGATCTTGCGGAAGTTGTGGACATCCGACGACGGATCGGCAGTGAGGATCAGCAGGTCGGCCGACTTCCCTTTCTCGATCGTACCCAGTTCCTTCTCCAGGCCGAGGGCACGGCTGGCGATGCTGGTCGACGAAACGATCACCTGCGACGGCGTCATGCCTGCCGCCTGCATCGTTTCCATCTCGGCGTAGATCGCAGGGCCGTGGAGCGTGAGTGGATTGCCGGCGTCGGTGCCGGTCGCAATCGGGATTCCGGCGGCCACGAGCGCGCGCAGGTTCTCGGCCATCGTCTTCTCGCGCTCCGCCGTTCGCTGGTCGCGCAGTGCGAGCTGCTTCGGATCGACGAGCGATGCGTCGACCTGGGCCGCCGATTCCAGCTTCGCGAGCGTCTGGCGGTCGACGCAATGATTCGGATCGTCAACTGCCGGTCCCTTGCGATCGACCACCGCCTGGAACATCCGCACGTATCCACGAGCGACGGTCATGGTGGGGCAGAGGATCGTTCCGTTCTTCTTCGCCAGATCGATGAATTCCTGGTCGACCGGTAAATCCCAGACGCTATGAACCAGAAGCGTCGCTCCGGCTCGAAGCGCGGCTTTCGCCTCGGCCAGTCCTGTGGCGTGGACGATCATCGGAAGCCCTGCCTTCTTCGCCTCCTCACCGGCAGCGGTGACCGCTGGTGCCGATGCCTCCACGGTAAGGTTGGGCTGGACGATGTACCAGACCTTCACCGCGTGTGACCCGCGGGCCTTGAGGTAATGAACTCCGGCGCGGGCGGCATCGGCGTCTTTGAGCAGCATGAACTGCCGCTCGGCGGGAAGGTTGAGCCAGTGATCGAGCGTCGAGAGCAGCGGACCGGCGGCCTCGACGTGCGGGACGCGCGTGTCGTTCTCGAAGCGGTCGTGCAGGCCGAGGGTCCAGGCATATCCGCCGACATCGAAGACTGATGTCACGCCCGCACAGAGATACGAGCGGCCGAAGCGCTCCGGATGTTTCTCGAGATCAGCGATGACGGTGTCGTACGGATAGCGGGCGCGCAGATCGAGCGAATCGGGTCTGCCGTCGGCGAATCCGGTCTGCGAAAAATGAACGTGGGCATCGATGAGTCCGGGCGTGATCCAGGTGCCCTTCGCGTCGATGACGTCGATTCCCTCGGGAACCGGGCATTGCGCAGCCGTACCGGCGCAATCGATCTTGCCGTCGCGGAGAACGATGTTGGCATTCGGCACGGGCGCGCCGCCGCGGCCGTCGATAAGCGTCGCCCCGGTGATTGCTCGCGGCGATGCCGGCGTGCCGGACGGCGTGTCGACGGCGCCGGTCACGGTGATCTTCCATCCGTCTCTGGTCTCGACGAACAGCCTCTCCGAGATCCCGCTGTGCTCGTCGGCGCCCCAGCGGACGCGGTAGCGGTACGTGCCGTAGACGACGCCCGGATGCACGCGCACGAGGTGGAGATCGGCGGCATCGATCGTGTCGGGCCAGTGCGTGCCGGCCTGCTTCGCAAGATTGTCGTAGCCGGTGTTGAAGCCGGCGGGACCGCCGATGGCCAGATGGTCGCTGTGCAGATAGCACGACAGATACGCGTCGCGATCGCGGTGGCGAATGGCGCCCACGTTTGTCTCGAACACGGTGCGGGCGGCGCGAAGATCGGAGGCCTCGTCGCCGGCCAGGGCCGTCAGCGGGAGAGCGAGGATAAGAGCCAGAACGAGCGAGCGTCGCACATAAACCTCCGCGGTGCAGGATGCGCGCAATGATCATGGTTAAGCGGCGGCGTGTAAAGGACGCAATTCGTCACCGACTGGTCACTTGCGCCCTTGAGGAAATAGGCATAGGCTCATCGGGCCGGTACCAAGGAGGCAGCAAATGCGTCCCTGGTCCATTCGTTTCGCAGCCGTTGCAGCAGCAGTTCTCCTCATCGCAGCATCCCCCCGCGACACCAGCTTGAAGAGAACCGATCTCCCCCGCCTTGGGGGCGAGTCGATCGAGGTCTCGATCGTGAACCTCGACGTTTTCGTCACCGACGCCAAGGGCAATCGGGTCCACGGCCTGACGAAAGACGATTTCGAGATCCTCGAGGACGGCAAGCCGCAGGCAATCACCAACTTCTCCGAATACGGCGCCGACGCAAGCCCTGTGCGCGTCTCCCTGGAGCAGAGTCCGGCTGCGGCAGCGAAGACAGTCGAGCCGGCGGTGAAGCCACAGCCGCGCACTTTGATCGTCTTCGTCGATCGCATGCGGCTCGCCAGCTTCGAGGCCGAGCCGGTGTTCCGGAGCCTCCGCACGCTGCTCCACAACGCGGTGCGACAGGGCGATGCGGCGATGATCGTGACATGGGCGTATCGCATGCGCGTCATCCAGCCTTTCACGAACGATCTCGATAAGCTCGACGCCGCTCTGGTCAAGCTCGAGCGTGCGAGTCAGGTCATCGCTCCCGACAGCGCAATGGACGATATCGCCAGCGAGAGGATCTGGCGGGAACAGATTGAGAGCGACTATCGGATGCGCGGCGCCGGTGGCGCCCCCGACCGCGGCCCGACTCTCTCGGCGCGCGAAGGAGCGCAGAGAGCCTACAGCGAGTTGAAGCGCAAGACGGCCGCGATCAACGCGCTGATGTCCGGCATCTCCGGTGCGGAAGGAAAGAAGGTCCTCCTTCTGGCCTCCCATCGGCTGTCGGATATTGCTGGACTGGAGTACTTGAAGTTCCAGGACGGGCCAACGGGCCAGTACCAGGGCCAGTACGGAACGAGATACTTCATCGAGTCGATTGCGCACACAGCCAATGCGAACGGGATTACGGTCTACACGCTTTTTCCCGAGGGTCTTGGCACTCACAGCGTCGTGCGGGCGGACCAGAGGCCGATCCCCCGCGTTTCGAATGCCGACATGATCACGCACGACTACCTCGTGCTCAATAACGAGCTGCCTTCGCTCAAATACATCGCCGACCGCACCGGCGGCGCGATGGCCTGGAGCGCGAAGGAAGTCGCGGCGTTTCTACCTCGTGTCGGCGAGGATCTCGACCAGTACTACTCGCTGGCCTATTCGATCGCATCGAAGAGCCAGGATCGGGCGCGGGCCATCGTCGTGAAGACAAAGAACCCAAGCTACGTCGTCAGGAGCCGGCGCGAATTCGTCGAGCGCTCCGACGAAACGAAGATGAAGGACCGCGTGATCGCCAATCTCTTCCGCGAGCCCGACGCCTCGGTGCTTTCCATTTCAGCGGTCATGGGCACGGCGACCCGGAAGTCGAACGACCGATTCCTGATTCCCTTGTCGATCCGCGTGCCGGTCCGCGGCCTGGCAACGCTGCTGGAGGGCCAGACCCGCGTCGGAGCGTTCTCAGTAATCGTCGCATCCACCGGTGCCTGGGGTGACGTGAGCGAGGTGACCTACCGGACCCAGCGCTTCACGATTCCGCTCGCCGAACTGGAGAAAACGAAGGGCACGTTCTTCACGTATGACGTCGAGATTCTCGCTGATCGAATGGCCAAGCGGCTGTCGATCGCGGTGCAGGACGAAGTGTCGAAGGACTACGGATTCAGCCGGGTCGAACTGCCGCCGCGGGCCGGCGCTCCGGTTGGCGGGAGGTAGACGATGAGAAACCTCCGCTCCTGTTCGATCTCGTTGGCACTGGTCGCCTCGGCGACGCTATTCCTGTCGGCCACACCGCGAATCGGCGGCCCGCGCGGCAATCAGGATCTCCCTCGCGTCGGCGGCGAATCGATCGAGGTCTCCATCGTGAACCTCGACGTCTTCGTCAACGACAAGAAGGGAAACCGCATCCACGGGCTGACGAGAGATGACTTCGAAGTCTTTGAAGACGGCAAGCTCCAGCCGATCACAAACTTCTCGGAGTACGGCCCTACGGTGGAGGTGGAGAAAGTGTCTGTCGAAGGCGGTGCGTCCCATGCCGCGGAGCCGGCAGTCGAATCGAGGCGCTCTCCGCGGCGCACGCTGATCATTTTCGTCGACGGCATGCGGCTCAAACGGTCCCAGGCCGAGCCTGTTTTCGACAACCTTCGCGCCCTCGTTCACAAGGCCATTCGCCCTGGAGATGCTGTCCTGGTTGCGATGTGGGCGGAACACCGCATGCGCGTCGTGACACCCTTTACCGACGATGTCAATGAGGTTGAGGCCGCTCTCCGGAAGGTCGAGGGGGCCACGCAGCCGGTCGACAGCGACAGCACGCTCGCTGGCATCGCCCGCGAGACCGAATGGCGAGGCGAAGTCGATCACATGGCTCAAGTTTTCACTTCTTCCGGAGCCGCAGGGCCCAACCGGTCTGCCGGCGCCACAGGGGACAACCAGACTGTCCGCTCCACCGGGGACAATCGACTAACGATGGATGCGCGTGACGCGATCGAGAAGGCGTTCACGGAGATGAAGTTGAAGACGACCGCCATCAATGCTTTGGTCGACAGCATCTCCGGCGTCGAAGGCAAGAAGGTACTTCTCCTGGCAACTCACCGGTTGTCGCAAGTGGCCGGGCTCGAGTACTTCAAGTTCGCCGACGGCCCCAAGAACATCGACGAGCTCACGTACGATACGAGGAAGTATGTCGAGTCGATCGCCCGTACTGCGAACGCAAACGGCGTGACCATCTACACGCTGTATCCCGAGGGCATCGGCGACTTCAGCGTCACGACTCCCGATCAGGCCCAGGCCACGATCTCGCATCAGGACATGGTCACACGCGATTATCTGGTGCTCGGCAACGAGATTCCTTCGCTGGAGCTGATTGCCAAGCGAACCGGTGGGATGATGGCCCCGAACGCGAAGGACATCGTCGAGCTGCTCCCGCGCATAGGCGACGACTTCGAAGACTATTACTCGCTTGCGTATCGCATGACCTCCCATAACCAGGACCACGAGCGCCGCTTGGTGGTGAAGACCAGGAATCCGAGCTACGTGGTGCGAAGCCGTTACGCGTTCGTCGAACGCTCCGATGAGACGAAGATGAAAGATCGGGTCATTGCGAACCTCTTCAACGAGCCGGATGCTTCGGTGCTACGCATCTCCAGCACCGTCGGGATCGCGGTGAAGAAGTCGAGAGACCGATATTCGATCCCGCTGTCGATCCGCATTCCGATCGGTGGCCTTGCGACCGTGCCGCAGGGCGCGATCCAGGCAGGCGCCTTCTCGGTCATCATCGCCTCAGCCGGGACCGGGGGAGATGTCAGCGACATCACCCGGCGGACGCAGCAGTTCACGATTCCGACTCAGGGGTATGAGGACGCCAAGGCGAACTACTTGACCTTCGACCTCGAGATCCTCGCGGATTCGCGCGCCGATCTCGTCTCCATTGCCGTGCTCGACGAAGTGTCGAAGGACTACGGATTTAATCGCCTGAAATTGCCGCCGCGCGAGGCCGCGCCGGCTGCGAGAGAGTAGATAAATTGTGGGACTTCGACTATCCGGTGCCTGTCGGTATCTTCGAGAGAGCGGGAGATCCGTCGCCATCTGAGCGGCTAAGGACGACACCTTCGCCAGAGTGATCGCGGGCTGTGCTCCCGCTACAATGCCGTCAATCAGGAGAACCGAGGATGAGGCAATGGCGCTCCAGTTGGATCTCACTGGCCCTGGTCGCTGTGGCGACGCTTCTCGTGTCGGCCTCGCCGCGAATCGGCGGCCCGCGCGGCAATCAGGATCTCCCTCGCGTCGGCGGAGAGTCGATCGAAGTCTCGATCGTGAACCTCGACGTCTTCGTCAACGACAAGAAGGGAAACCGCATCCACGGGCTGACGAAAGATGACTTCGAGGTCTTTGAAGACGGCAAGCTCCAGCCGATCACGAACTTCTCGGAGTACGGTCCCGTGGCAGAAGGGGAGAAGGTGTCCGTCGAGGGCGGCGCGACCCATGTCGCGGAACCGGCGATCGACTCATCGCGCTCGCAGCGCCGCACAGTGATCGTCTTCGTCGACCGCATGCGGCTCAACCGGCATCAGGCCGAGCCTGTCTTCGACAACCTTCGCGCGCTCATCCACAAAGCCATACGCCCGGGAGACGGGGCCCTGGTTGCGACGTGGGCGGGATATCGAATGCACGTTGTCGAGCCGTTCACCGACGATGTCCAGAAGCTCGACACGGCGCTCGGGAAGCTCGAGCGCGCCACGCAGCAAATCAATACCGACAGCACGATGGCCGACGTCGCACGCGAGCTCGAATGGCGCGACGAAGTCGATCAGATGGCGCAGCTCCACAACGCCAGCCCTTCAGGCGACAACCGGCTGACGCTGGCATCGCGCGAAGCGGCGGAGCGGGCGTTCGCGGAGATGAAATCCAAAACCTCCGCAATCAACGCCCTGATTGCCAGCATCTCCGGCGTCGAAGGGAAGAAAGTCTTCCTCCTCGCCACGCATCGCCTTTCGCAAGTCGCGGGGCTCGAGTACATCAAATTCAGTGCCGGGCCGAAGAGCGTCGACGAGATCGCCTACGACACGAGCAAGTACGTCGAGTCGATCGCCCGTTCGGCCAATGCGAACGGCGTGACCATCTACCCGCTCTATCCCGAGGGCATCGGCGACTTCAGCGTGACGACTCCCGATCAGGCCCAGGCTACGATCTCGAATCAGGACATGACCACCCGCGATTACCTCGTGCTCAACAACGAGGTGCCATCGCTGGAGCTGATCGCCAAGCGCACCGGCGGGATGATGGCGTGGAACGCGAAGGACATCGTTGCCCTGCTCCCTCGGGTGACCGACGACTTCGAGGACTACTACTCGCTCGCCTATCGCATGACCACACACAACCAGGACCGCGAGCGGCGCCTGGTCGTGAAGACGAAGAATTCGGATTACGTCGTGCGAAGCCGGCACGCGTTCGTTGAGCGCTCGGAGGAAACGCGGATGAAGGACCGCGTCATCGCCAACCTCTTCAATGAGCCCGATGCCTCGGTGTTGCACATCTCGACCGCGGTCGGAAAGATGGTCAAGAAATCGAAGGACCGCTACGCCATCCCGCTATCGATCCGCATCCCCGTCGGCGGCCTGGCGACCGTGCCTCAAGGCGCGATCCAGGCCGGCGCGTTCTCGGTCATCGTCGCCTCAGCCGGAATCGCCGGCGATGTCAGTGATGTCACCCGTCGGACCCAGCAGTTCACGATCCCGAGCCGGAAGTATGAGGATGCGAAGACGACCTACTTCACGTACGACGTCGAGATTCTCGCGGATTCGCGCACCGATCTCGTCTCCATCGCCGTCCTCGACGAAGTGTCGAAGGACTATGGATTCAATCGGGTGAGACTGCCGCCGCGCGGCGCCGCGCCGGCCGGGACAAGGTAGGACGCCACGGGACGCGCGCTCAGAATCGGTATCGTTTCCGACACGCACGGCTTCGTGCATCCGCGATTGGCCGAGGTCTTCGCCGGCGTGGATCACATCCTTCACGCCGGCGACATCGGAGGCCGCGACGTCCTGGCGTCGGTCGCCGCAATCGCGCCGGTGACGGCTGTTGCCGGCAACATCGACGGCTTCCGATGCGGCGACGCCGGCGAGGAAGCACGCGTAACGCTGGGCGGACTGCGTTTCTACGTCACCCACACTCTGCCGAATCCTTCGCGGCCCGATCGCCGCGTCGCGGACGCGCTGCAGCAGGAGCCGGCCGACGTCGTGGTGTTCGGCCACAGCCACTTGCCGCACAACGAGCGGATCGGCGATCTCTGGTTCTTCAATCCCGCCAGCGCCGGACCGCGGCGCTTCGACTATCCGGTCTCCGTGGGCATCTTCGTGAGAGTGCGCGGACGTTGGACGGCGCGCCACGTCGCACTCGACGAGCGCTCGGTTGCCGCGCTCGGTACGCGCATGAATCAACTGTCCCGTTAGGAGCGGCGCGTCCCACGCTGCGGCATTCGCGATCACAGCCCGATGTGACGCGGTTCCCGCCGGGCACCGGGCAGGTGCTTATAATCTGGAGATGCCTTTTCTGGAAGCGCGCGGTCTGTCGAAAACGTATCGCGACGCCGAGGTGCCGGTCGATGTGTTCAGCGCGGTCAGCGTCGAGGTCGAGCGGGGCGAGATGCTCGCCATCGTCGGCCCTTCCGGAATCGGCAAATCCACGCTTCTTCATCTTCTCGGCGGGCTCGACCGTCCTGATGGCGGCACGATCCGCGTCGCCGACAACGAAGTCACGAGCATGTCGAACGACAAGCTGGCCCGCTTTCGCAACCGCAATGTCGGATTCGTGTTCCAGTTCCATCATCTTCTCCCCGAATTCACGGCGTTGGAGAACGTAGCCATGCCGGGATGGATCGGCAGAATCGGGAAGGAAGAGGCGCTGCAGAAGGCCGCCGATCTGCTCGCGGAGCTCGGCCTGGAGTCTCGGGCCCGGCACTACCCGAATCAACTATCGGGAGGCGAGCAACAACGCGTCGCGATCGCGCGAGCCTTGTTGACCGAGCCGCAACTCTTCCTCGCCGACGAGCCCACCGGGAATCTCGATCTCGAAACGAGCGAGCGAGTGTTCGAACTGATGCGACAATGTCATTTGAAGAGGGGTCTTACGTCGGTTATAGTCACTCATAATCCAGATTTGGCAGCGCGCTGCGACCGAACGCTGGTGATGCGACCGCGTTCCCAGGACAGCAATTGACCCATGTTCGAAAAATACAACGAGAAAGCAAGACGCGCTCTTTTCTTTGCCCGCTACGAAGCTTCCAAGCTCGGCTCCCGCGTCATCGAATCCGAGCACATCCTCCTGGGTGTCCTTCGCGAGGGTGAGGAGATCATCAAAGAGATCTTCTCCCGATTCAACGTCAAGCCGGAGCAGATTCGGCGGGAGGTCGAAGGCGATCGCTTGTTCGTCGACCGCATCTCCTCATCCGCCGAGCTTCCGCTCTCTGAGGAGTCGAAGAAGATTTTGGCTTACGCCGCGCACGAAGCCGAGTCGATGCTCCACCAGTACGTCGGGACGGAACACCTGCTGATCGGCATCCTGCGCGTCGAGTCGTCCACGGCTGCGCGCATTCTCAGCGCCAAGGGCCTCAACGTCTACACGGTGCGCGAAGAGACGATCTCCATTCTCAAAGAGCGCGAGGCCGACAAGCAGAAAAAGGAGCTTCCGTTCCTCGCCGAGTATGCCCGTGACTTGACGCAGATGGCGCATCAGGCACAATTCGATCCGCTCATCGGGCGGGAGAAGGAAGTCGAGCGGATCATCCAGATCCTCTCGCGTCGCACCAAGAACAATCCCATCCTTCTCGGCGAGCCGGGCGTCGGAAAGACCGCCATCGTCGAAGGCTTGGCTCAGCGCATCGTCGACGGCAACGTCCCGCTCTTCATCGCCAACAAGCGCATCCTCTCGCTCGACCTCTCGCTCATCGTGGCCGGCACGAAGTACCGCGGCCAGTTCGAGGAGCGGCTCAAGGGGATCATCAAAGAGCTCAAAGAGAACACCGACATCATCATCTTCATCGATGAGATCCACTCGCTCATCGGCGCCGGCTCGGCCGAGGGATCACTCGACGCCGCCAACATCCTCAAGCCCGCGCTCTCGCGCGGCGAGATCTCCTGCATCGGCGCCACGACCATCCGCGAGTACCGGCGCTACATCGAGAAGGACCGGTCGCTGCTGCGGCGCTTCCAGGCCATCAACGTCAATCCGCCGAACGAAGACGAGACGCTGCAGATCCTCGAGGGCGTGAAAGAGCGCTACGAAGCCTTCCACAAGGTCAAGTACTCCGACACCGCCATCCGCTCCGCGGTCTATCAATCGAACCGCTACATCACCGACCGCTTCTTCCCCGACAAGGCCATCGACATCCTCGATGAGGCCGGCGCAAAGGTGAAGCTCCGCCGCGTGGCCGACACCCAGAACCTCCGAAGGCTCGAAGCCGAGATCCGCTCCATCGTGAAAGAGATGAAGAAGGCGATCTCCGACAAAGATTTTGAAAAGGCCGTCTTCCTCCGCGAGCGTGAGATCGAGCTCAAGGACGAAGTCGAGCGCTTCAAGCAGGAGCGCGAGGACATCGGCGAAGAGCTGATGGAAGTGACCAAGAAAGACATCGAGGAGATCATCAGCTCCTGGACCGACATCCCGGTGACGTCCATCGAGGCAGACGAGGCCGCGAAGCTGATCAACATGGAAGAGATCCTGATGCGGCGGATCGTCGGCCAGGACAAGGCCATCAAGGCCATCTCCCGCGCCATCCGACGCTCCCGCCTCGGTGTGGCGTCGCCGAACCGGCCGATGGGATCGTTCGTCTTTCTAGGTTCCTCAGGCGTCGGAAAAACCGAAGTGGCGCGCCGTCTGGCCGAGTTTCTCTTCGGCTCCCAGAAGCATCTCATCCGTTTCGACATGTCCGAGTACATGGAAAAGCATGCCGTCTCCAAGCTCATCGGCTCTCCTCCCGGCTACGTCGGCCACGAGGAGGGAGGGCAGCTCACCGAGCGCGTGCGCCGCAACCCGTATGCGGTGATCCTGCTCGACGAGATCGAGAAGGCTCATCCGGACATCGCGAACATCCTGCTGCAGATCCTCGAGGATGGCATCCTGACGGACTCCCTCGGCAACCAGGTCGACTTCCGGAACACGCTCATCATCATGACGTCGAACCTCGGCACGCGGCATCTCGCCACCAAGGGTCACATGGGCTTCCGAGAAAAGACGGGCGAAGCCGATCAGAAGAACGCCGAGCAGCTCATCCATCAGGAGCTGAAGAAGGAGTTCTCGCCGGAGTTCATCAACCGCATCGACGACATCATCATCTTCAATCCGCTCACCCAGGTCGAGCTCCAAAAGATCTGCCGCCTTCTCATCGACGACGTCAATCTGGCGCTCATGCAGAAGAACGTGCAGATCGCCGTGGACGACAAGGCGGTGGACTGGCTCCTGGCGCGGGCTCAGGAAGAATCAAACTCCGGCGCGCGGCCACTGCGCCGCGCCATCCAGCGCTACATCGAGGACGAGCTCTCGGAGTACATGATCCGGCGCAAGGACGACGCACCCGAGCGCATCGAGTTCACGATGCAAGACGGCGCGGTGATCCTCATCGCCCCGGCCAAGGACGTGGATCTGATCGCAAACTGAGGTGACCGATGTCAGTCGGCGCGAAGCTGATCACAGCGGAAGACCTCTCGCGCTTGCCCGACGAAGGCAACCGCTACGAGCTCGTCGAGGGGGAGTTGCGTACGATGTCACCTTCTTCCGGGCGCCACGGCATGCTCGCCGGCCGAATCGCGGCCCATCTCGGTTCATACGTCAGGGCAGCGGGGCTCGGGGAAGTCGTAGTTGCTGAAGCCGGATTCCTGCTTCGAAAGGACCCGGACACGGTTCGTTGCCCGGATGTCGGGTTCGTCGCGAAAGGGCGCGCGATCGAAGACGCCTTCATTACCGGCGCTCCCGATCTCGCAATCGAGGTGATCTCGCCGAGCGATGCCTACAGCGACGTGATCACGAAGGTGCGCGACTATCTCGGCGCCGGCTGTCGCATGGTGATCCTGATCGATCCGCGCCGACAGTCCGCCACCGTCCACACCAGCGATACTACGGTCCACCTCTCCGCAGCCGACGCTATCGATGGTGACGCCGTCATCCCAGGTTGGAAGCTCCCGCTTCGCGAGCTGTTCGTTTAGCAGGACGCAGTCCTGGGGGTAACGCGGCGAAGCCGTCACCTGGAGTTGGACATTTTGACTCTCAGTGGATCGAGCCAACGAGAAGCCCTCTCCCGCCGGGAGAGTGTGCGGCGCGAAGCGCAGGTGAGGGGACCCCGCGCGAAGCGCGAGATCAAGCGATCCCGATCTCGCGCCAATCGCGCCGCCGAAGAGCCTGTCGCCCGCTTCACGGGCTTAACAGGGTTTTGTCGCGTCACAGCGGACCCCCGGCTGGCGCCGGGCTGGCGCCGGGGGCTAAATTCTTTCGCCGCCTCCGGCGCCGTGGCCGGACTTACAGAGTCCGGCCACCAGTTATCGCCGCCGATCCCCCGACCTTCCGTTTCCGCTTCGCGACACTCCGCGCGATCCGGGTGACGTGCTGCGTCCGACGCTGTAGCTTGGATGCCGGGCCGGAGACGACGCCGAGGAACGATCGAATCGCAAACCGGTCCGATCGCCGGACGGAGCGAACCGCGGACGATTCTCAGTCGCACCCGCCGGAGAGCTGCCGTGCGGACGCGATCCAGGATGATGAGGGGCGGCAGGCCGTCCGTCGCGAGCGCCTGTTGGCCTCGGCGCGCGCGAGCTCTGGCGTCCGCGCTGATGGGAAGGACGTCCGCCCCGAGAATGCTCTTGCGATTCACGAGTTGCGATCGGTGGCCCGAACGACGTCATGTC
Source organism: Thermoanaerobaculia bacterium (assembly GCA_035632455.1). Lineage (GTDB taxonomy): Bacteria > Acidobacteriota > Thermoanaerobaculia > Gp7-AA8 > Gp7-AA8 > DASQGS01. Next base: position 17,448 of record DASQGS010000505.1, read on the forward strand.
CTCCGCCGCGCTGTCGCGATAGTCGAAGCCCTCGGCGGTTTTGCGCGGCACGCCGCGGCTAATGAAGCGCTCCAGCGCGCGGAGGTTCGCGCGGTCCTCGGCGGTCACGAAGCTGATCGCATCGCCGACCGCGTGGGCCCGGCCGGTGCGCCCGATGCGGTGCACGTAGTCCTCCGGCTGCGGCGGGAAATCGAAATTCACGACGTGCGAGATGCCCTCGACGTCGATGCCGCGCGCGGCGATGTCCGTGGCCACCAGAACGCGAACGGCCCCGCTCTTGAAATCGCGCAACGCCGCGAGCCGCTGGTTCTGACTGCGATTCGAGTGCAACGTCGCCGTCGGCACGCCGCTCGACGCCAGCTTGCGCGCGATCTTGTCCGCGCCATGCTTGGTTCGCGAGAACACGAGCACCGAATCGAGCGAGGTGTCCCGCAGCAGATGCAGCAGCAGCGAGAGCTTGCGGCTGTTCGGCACCTCGTAGACGAACTGCGCCACCGACTCCGCCGGGTTGGCCCGCCGTCCGATTTGAACGATCTCCGGGCTCGACAGAAACTCCGCGGTGATGGCCTCGATCTCCTTGGACAGCGAGGCTGAGAAGAGCAGGGTCTGGCGCTGCTTTGGCAACGCCAGCACGATCTGGCGAATGGCTGGGATGAAGCCCATGTCCAGCATGCGGTCGGCCTCGTCCAGCACGGCGTACTCGAGTGTCGAGAAGTCGACGTGGCCTTGCTGCATGAGATCGATCAGGCGGCCCGGCGTGGCAATGACGATCTCAGCGCCGGCGCGGAGCGCCGCGATCTGCGGCTGCTCGCCGACTCCGCCGTACACCGTGGCGGAGCGGAGATGCACATGGCGCGAGTACTTGACGACGTTCTCGGCGATCTGCACGACGAGCTCGCGCGTCGGCGCGACGATGAGGGCGCGCACGCCGCGGCGGCCGAGCCGCGAGCCGTGAGAGCCGAGAAGCTCGAGCAGCGGCAGCACGAACGCGGCGGTCTTGCCGGTCCCGGTCTGAGCGATGCCGATGACGTCATGCCCTCGGAGAATCGAGGGGATGGCCTTGGTCTGAATTGGTGTCGGTTCGATGTAGCCGGCTTCGCGCACGGCCTTGGTGATCTTCGGCCCGAGGCCGAGAGCGGTGAATGGCATGAAAGCAGTTCTCCTTGTCTGAGGTGGAGCTCCCTCTGACCGGCGGACTGCTTGTGGCGAGTCTGAAGAGCGAGTCGAAGAAGCGAGCGTGAGAAGTGAAGCGCTGAGGGGAACATGGAAGCGCAGTGCGAAATTCTCGCACAGCTCCGCTGACCACCGACCACGACTCACTGACTAACGCTCGCGAAAATACAGATCGACCACAATTTCCGGCTTGCGATGCCCGAGTTGCGTGCCAGTGTAGCGGGCCTCGTACTGCATTCCGAGGCGGCTGGCTACGCGTTTTGATGGTTCGTTATCCGGATGGATGATGGCCACGACGCGCGACCGGCCGATGATCTCGAGAACGTGACACATGGCGGCGCGGCCGGCCTCGGTGGCATAGCCGCGGCCCCACACGTCGCGGGCCAGCCACCAGCCGATCTCGAGCTCGCCCGTGGTCCCGAGCGGCTGCATCCCAGCTATGCCGATGAGGCGTCCGCTCGCGTTCTCGATCATCGCGCCCATGCAGAAGCCATGCTCAGCAAGCACGCGAGCCTGACGCGCGAACCACTCGTCGGCCTCCTCTTCGCTGTACGGTAGGCCGCGATGCACATATTGCATCACCTCGGCGTCGAGCGTGAGCGCTGTGAAAGCGCGCCGGTCGGATGGCTCCCAGGGGCGAATCGTGAGGCGGTCGGTCTCGAGGCTGAACATGGTGAGGCGACGGTAAACGTGGACGATCGCGGTCTCAATTCCCAGGCTGTTCGAGATCGCGCGAAAAGCGAGGCGAGCCACCGCTGTCCAAAGCGTCATTCGCTCAGCCGCTTGTAGGTTGAGGCCAGCAGGGTCACGCGCTTGACGTAGCTTCGTGTCTCGGAGAACGGAATCGATTCCACGAATTCATCTGTCGGCTTGCCTGGAGCTGCGTGCTGCCACTTCTGGACATTGCCCTGCCCGGCGTTGTACGAGGCGACGGCGATCAGAACATTGCCGTCAAAGAGGTCGACCAGGTGCCGGAAGTGCATCGTGCCGAGCTCGATGTTCGTATCCGGATCGTCGAGCCGCGCGATGGCGAACCTGCCGTAGACGCGGCGGCCGAGCTCCTTTCCGGTCGCGGGCATGAGTTGCATGAGGCCGGTCGCACCGGCCCCGGATCGCGCTCGCGGATTGAAGGCACTCTCCTGGAGGATCAGGCCCATCACAATGAAGGGATCGACTCCGTTCCTCTTCGAGTACTTGACGACGAGATCCTCGTAGCGCGTCGGGTAGTACATCCGAATGAAGTAAGGTGGCACGGCATCCTGTTCGACCGTCGCGATCTGCGGGAAGGCCCTTCGCAGCGAGCGCATCATGAGCTCCGGGCTTCCACTGCTCGCGTAGAGGTCGGCGAGAAGCGCTTCGGCGTAGGGCTGATTCTTGTGCGAGAGGTTCTTCTGAATCTCGATGCGTGCGTCGCGCACGTCGGAGAGCGCGGTGAGCTCGTACGCGAGGCGCAACTCGACCGGCATGTTCCTCTCCGCGACGTCGCGCCAGTCAGCACGAGCGATCGTGAGCGGATTCGCTGATCGAGGTGGAGCGGCGACGCCGTGCTTTCTCGCATAGAGCGCATAGACATCGTCGTAAGGCGCGCCTCCGAGGGCCCGGTAGATGGTGGCAGCTTCGGCGCCGTGACCCGATCGCTCGAGACAACGGGCATGCCAGTACGACGCCTGTCGCTGCGTGTTCGGGCCGTGGTATGTGCCGGCGATGAATGCGAACAAAGGACTCGCGGTCTCGAGATCGCCTCGGGTGTATGCCGACCAGGCCTCATCCCAGAAATGCTGAAGGCCGGCGTCGTTGGAGGGATCGATCTTCACGAGCTGGACGACGAGATCCTGTTCGCGTTTGTCCTGGTTCTTCGCCTCCGCCGCGGCGACGAGCGCACCTAGCGCCTCGATCCGCAGCCCGTCGGCCAGCGGAAGAAGCAGCAGATCTTCGAGCCTCTCGCTCGCCATCCGCTCGTAGCCCTCCTTCTTCGCTTTAGCCACAGGGTCTGGAACCGCGACTCGCGTCTTCACGTTCGCGTACTTCGGTCGCACAACGGGCTTCGGCTTTCCCTCGACCTTCACCTTGATCGTTCCCACGCGCCTGCGTTGGACGACGAACTTGTACTTCACAGGATTGATCGCTGAAGCAAGAGCGCCGTAACTCATCG
>DASQGS010000506.1:0-7255 GCA_035632455.1 Thermoanaerobaculia bacterium
GGGCCCTACGGCGTCGATTGGGACCGTCTTGTAAGAATGTGTGGGAATGTTGGGAGCGCGGGCCATCCCCTGCACTCACGCGGCGATATGGACGGCTACGCGCTCGGCGGTTGAAGTCGGCGGAGGGACGTGTTCCCCGGCTTCACGCAGACTATCGACGTGCAGCTCGATCGCCTCGCGAATCAGCGACAGAGTTTCTTCTCGCGTCTCGCCGACCGCGACACATCCGGGAAGATCCGGCACGTATGCCCCAAAGCCGCTCTCGCTCGTTTCGACGATCACCACGTATTCCGTGTTCATTTCTTGAGCCCGCCTGCTTCAAGATACTGTTGAGTGTTCCTGGAGGCAAGAGTCTTCACCGCGCGACCACGATCACGTCGCGCGATTCCTCGGCCTCGAACGGCGCTTTCTGATACGAGCCCCAGATCTCGATCGCGTTGAAGCCTGCGTCGCGGAGGACCTGCTCGAGCTCGTCGCGGCGCCAGCCGCGGATCTCGACGCGGCGCGATGAGACGAGCTCGATCGGCGGCTCGCGATCGGTGCGCATCCGCAGCGTCGCCGGCATGAAGATGATCCGGCGATCCGGCAGGAGCTCCATGGCCCGGAGAAAGATGATGCTGGCATCGGGGTCGTCGGGATCGGCGAGGAACGACAGCGGCAGGGCCCGTTCGCGCTTCGCTTCGATGCGATCGTAGTTGATGATCTGGATCACCACCGGCGCGCCGGCGAGCAGAACCTCGCGCAACCCCGAGGCGAATCGGCGGAGGTCGTCCTCACCGCGGAGATGGGGGAGAGCATTGCCGAGGCAGATCGCCGCGCCGAACCGCTCGCGCGTCACGGATCCGAGGTCGCGCATATCGCCGAGAACGAATCGCGCGCCATCGCCGGCACTCGCCGCGGCTTTCTCGATCATCGACGGCGACGAGTCGATCCCGAGGACCTCGAACCCGTGCGCCGCCAGGAGGCGCGCATGCTCGCCGGTCCCGGAGCCGAGGTCGAGAACGCTGCGCGACGGCGCGGAGGTCAGCACTTCGTCCAGAAACGGCCATTCGCGCCGGAGGCGGTCATCCCATTTGATGAGCTTGCGGTACTCGAGCTTGGCGTAGTGATCTTCGGACATGTGTCCTTCGGAAACGTTGTGATCCTGAGGCGGCGAGCCCCCGGTAGGGGGCGAAGCGTGCCGAAGGATCTCCTTGGCAGAAAGGGCGATTCTCGCAAGGAGATCCTTCGCCGCGCTCCACCCCCTCCGGGGGTTTCGCCGCCTCAGGATGACACCTTGGTCATTCCCTCAAGACCGGCGGCCCCGCCGATCCCGGCTCAGGATGACACAATCGCCGCTATCTCGCCTTACGGTTCGCTCTGCCGGAGCTTGGCGTAAAGAGTCGAGGGGCTGATCTCGAGGCGGCGAGAGGCCTTTCGGATATTGCCGCCGGTCGCTTTGACAGAGGCGGCGACATAGCGGGCGATGATCTCGTCGAGCGGACGAATCTCCCATTCCTCGGTCGGGAACGCGCCCTGCTTCTCCGAGGCAATGCTTCCGTGGGCCTCGAGCACGAGATCGTCGGTCTGGATCTCGGGGTGATTGAGCGTCAGAAGCGTGCGCTCGAGGACGTTGCGGAGCTCGCGAACGTTGCCCGGCCATGGATAAGAAGCGAGCTTCTTGAGGGCTCTGGGGCTGATGCGCGGCAGCGGGCGGCCGACCTCTTTCGCCAGCGGCTTGAGCATCTCCTCCGCGAGAATGGGAACATCTTCCAGCCGCTCGCGCAGCGGGGGCATCCTGATCCTCACCACGTTGAGCCGGAAGTACAAGTCGCTGCGGAAGCGGCCGTTGGCGACCTCGGTCTGCAACTCGCGGTTCGTCGCCGCCAGGAGACGGAAATCGGCGCGAAGGTCGCGGACGCCGCCGACCCGCCGGAAGCGCTTCTCTTCCACCGCTTTGAGCAGCCTGGCTTGGACGGTGAGATCCATCTCGCCGATCTCGTCGAGAAACATCGTCCCGTCGGCCGCAATCTCGAACAACCCCTGCTTTGTACTCGTGGCGCTGGTGAACGCGCCGCGCTCGTGCCCAAACAGCTCCGATTCGAGAAGCTCCTTCGACAGGCCGGCGCAGCTCAGATCGACGAACGGGCCGCGAGCGCGCTGCGAGCGATTGTGAATCAGCCGCGCGAAGACACCTTTACCCGTGCCCGATTCCCCTTCAATCAGCACCGGCGACGGCGCTCGGGCGATCTGTGGAAGGAGCTCGTTGAGCTGCACGATCGCCGGCGAGATTCCCGGCAATCGCTCGTCCAGGTCGCGGCCCTCGCGCCTGAGCGCAGTGAGCTCGCGGCGGGTCGCGATCATCCGCGATACCTGCTCCAGCGCTCCGAGCAATGCGGTGTAGTCGAAGGGCTTCTGGAGAAATGTCTCTGCACCCAGCCGCATCGACGCTACCACTCGATCGAGGCTCCCGTCGCCGGACATCATGATTGCCGCCGTTGCTTCGGAGTACGACTTCATTTGCTCCAGAAGCTCGACTCCGTTCCAGTCCGGCAGCACGACGTCGATGAGCACTACATCGGGGGAATGCTCAGCAAACGCGGCGAGTGCGGCCTGGCCGGTTTCTGCCGTCTGCACATCCCACTGATCTTCCAACAAGCCGGAAAGACCCCGCAGGATCTCAGGATCGTCGTCGACAATGAGAATGCGCTTGTGAGGCTCCGCCAGACCTGGTTGGGGTTCCATAAACGTACCGTATCAGCACAGAGCCGTCGATCTCGTCTTGAGAAGTGCGTCTATGCTAACACGAATGCGCCAATGCTCGCGCTATCGTGTAGAGAACTGCAAGGCGGTCATTGGGAGCCCGAGCGCGCGAGGCTTACAAGAGACGCACTGTGGCCATCGGTGTAAGCGTTATCCTCAGCCGCGTAGAGGCGAGGATCTTCTTGACGGCTCTCTTTGAAGCAATCCGGCCAACTCAGGCGATGGCCTGGATCGGGGCCATGGCCTCGCCCAGATCCGGATGGCCCGCGAGGGTCATGTAGAACTGGAGATCGTCCGGTCCGAGCGCATACAGAACGCGGTCGCCGCCCCGGCCCATCGAGCTCAGAAAATGCCGGTCCCGCTCGTCGCCGGCGGTGAAGAGGACGTCTCCGGTGAACGAGTGCGGGAGCGACGCGAGAAACTCCAGGCAGGAGAGGGCGTCCGACGAGTGGTCGATGACCACGCGCTCTACATCGATGGGGAGCTCGTCCAAAACGCGCCGCAACAGCGGTGCCAGGCTGCTGAAATCATCGACCGCCACAACGCGATCGATGCCAAAGCATCGCGTCCATTGGGCCTTCATATCGTTGCCTGAGGTGCTCACCAACGTCATGCGCGAATAGCTTTCCATGGACTTCTCCTCTCTCGTCAGAAGCGTGGTCCGTCAGAAACCTGGGCCGGCCAGAAGGACGCGCGCCGCGGCCACGGCAACCGCGGCCGTACCGGAGACGAGAAGGACGCGCCACGATTCGCGACCACTGCGAACATCGAAAAACGTTGCTGTGAAGAACTGTCGAACGCTGTTCATGTCATCCTCCAACAAGTGCTGCGCTCCCATATCGCAAGAGAGACGCCAGGCATGCCATTCTGCTAAGTCGCTGAATCTGCGCGGTTGATCACGCGGCTGCGTCAATAGGCGAGCGTTCGGAATCCGGTCTGCTGTCCACAATCTGAACACTGCACAACGGTCGCTCCGCGATCGGCAGGCGATCGCCGGTGCTCGCACGTGGAGAGTGAGCTCCGATCAACCGATATTGGAGACAATCAGTTCGTCCCGTTCGTACGCGATGCGCTATCTCGTCAGCCAAAACGCACGGCTGACTGAGAATACCGAGCGGTTCGCTGGTGTAACATTCTTGTCGACGCTCCGTTTCCGCCGAGACTGATGCTTGGCGACTGCACGACTACGACGTGCGGTGGCATGAAGGATAGAATAAAACCCAGCCGTTTTTAAATGACGGCACTCTGTGGCGGGGCCGGCACAAAGAAGTCCGAGCGTGCCCGGCAGTGAGATGGACCATGAACGGACCTCCGGAATCTGGTGAAGCGGAGCGTCTTCGTAGAAGGAGGCGCATCAGCGGGCGAGACCTCGCGGCGCTGGCTTTCTTCGCGTTCGTAGTGGCCGTCGAGGTCGCGTATTTCAGACTCGTATACGCTCCAAGCGAGCTTTCGATACATCAACAAGAATGGAAGGCCCGCCTCAGCGCCATCGCTGACGACCGCAAGATGTACCTCGAGGCCTGGGTGGCGAACAGAAAAGGAGACGCCCAGATCCTTGCTGCCTATCCGACCTTGTCCAGGCTCGCTACCGCGGCGGAGTATCCGGATTCGCTCGGGAGGGTGGAGCTGGAGGCTGCTCGGGCGCACTTGGGAGGTCTCCTGACCCGCTTCGTGGCAACCAACCGCTACCTGGGTGCTTATGCCGTTGGCCGCGACGGCAGCATCCTCGCGCAAAACGCGAATGCCCCGCCGCCCGACGAGCGATGGCTGGCCGATGCGAAGTCAACCTCGGAGGGAATTGCTCCGATCATCGACTTTCGGCTGAACCATGGAGGGGCGCCCGTCATCGTAGTCATCGCCCCCCTCTCCGACGGCGCTCCGCCGCGAGCAGGCCAGAGGAATGGCGCCCTGGTCATCCTCATCGATCCAGCCCTGCAACTCTATCCAATGATCCAATCCGAGCCAGTCCCAACCGCGACCGCCGAGGTGATCCTGGTCCGCAGGGAGGGGAACTTCATCCGCTATCTCGACCGCCTCAGATTTCGCGACGCGAAGCCGCTGACGCTTCGTCTCCCACTCGCTCGAGGCCATCCCTCGTTCGACGCCTTCGCGGGCGTGCCGGGATTCGGAAAGTACACCGACTATCGAGACCAGCCCGTCTATGCCGCCACGAAAACCGTGGCAGGCACACCGTGGGCCCTTGTCGCAAAGGTGGACGAGGCAGAGGCTCTCGATCCGGCTCGCGAGGAGATCCTCTCCAACGGGATCTTCCTGCTGTCGATCAACGGGGCCCTGGCTCTTGCAGGGTTTGGCCTATGGCGGGCGCGCCGGCTGGGCCTCGCCCTCCAGGCCATGGAAGCCGAGCGCGGGCGTGCGGCCGCGGAGAACGCGTTGCAGGTGAGCGAGGAGAAGCTTCGCGCTTTTTTCGACTCGAACGTGTTCGGCACCATGCTGTGCAGCGTCAATGGAGACGTTCTCGATGCCAACGATGAGCTGTTGAGGATCATCGGGTACTCGCGCGACGATCTGCGCTCCGGGCGCCTGCGCTGGGTCGATCTCACACCTCCTGAATACAGCCCGGTCCACGAGCGCGCCATCGCCGAGGCACGCGAGCGGGGCGCTTGTACGCCGTATGAGAAGGAGTACATCCGCAAGGACGGCTCGCGAGTCTGGGTGCTGGTTGGGTTTGCGCTCACCGGACCGGATCGCGACGTCGCCCTCGACTTCGTCCTCGACATCTCGGACCGCAAGCGCGCGGAGCTCGATCTCGCCGCCCAATACGCGACGCTGCAGGGGATTGTCGAGAGCACCGACGGCCCGATCTTCGCGGTCGATCGCCAGTACCGCCACACCAGCTTCAATCGCGGTCACGCCGAGAGGATGAAGGAGGTCTATGGGATCGACGTCCGCGTGGGAATGAACTTTATCGAATGTCTCTCTCCGCACTTGCGTCACGAGGCCAAGGCTAACTTCGACCGCGCGCTGGCCGGAGAGCGGTTCTACAAGGAGATCGATGCGCACATCGATCCTCAGACTCCACTCCATCTCGAGGTTCACCACAACCCGATCCGTGACGCGAGAGGAGCGGTCACCGGAGTCGCCGTCTTCTCGCAGGACGTCACCGAGACGAAACGCGCCGTGAAGGCGGCCTGGATAGCGGGAGAGCGCCTCAATTCGCTGTTCCGGAACATGCAGGAGGGCTTTGCTTACTGCCGGATGCTCTTTGTCGATGGGCGGCCCGACGACTTCATCTACCTCACGGTCAATGGAGCCTTCGAGACCTTGACCGGCCTGAAGAACGTCGAGGGGAAGCGCGTCAGCGAGGTCATTCCCGGCCTTCGCCAGGCGGACCCCGGGGTGTTCGAGATCTACGGGCGCGTGGCACGAACGGGAAAGCCAGAGAAGGTCGAGGTCTACGTGAACGCGCTGCAGATGTGGTTTTCGATCTCGGTCTATCGCCCTGAGCCTGATTGCTTCGTAGCCGTATTCGACGTCATCACAGAGCGCAAGAATGCCGAGGCCGAGATTCGTGCGCTGAACGAAGAGCTCGAGGAGCGTGTGCGCAAGCGCACCGCGGCGTTGCAGATCGCAAACCGGGAGCTGGAGGCATTTTCGTACTCGGTCTCCCACGACCTCCGCGCGCCGCTGCGGGCCATCGATGGGTTCGCTCGCATCGTCGTCGACGAATACGGTCCCAACCTTGACAAGGAAGGCCGGCGCCTGTTGAGCGTGATTCGCGACAACACGCACAGCATGGCCCGCCTCATCGACGACCTGCTGTCGTTCTCCCGCACCAGCCGGCACGAGATGCAAGCGGTGCCGATCGATATGACGCAGATGGCCCGGAACGTATACGCCGAGCTCGCCGTGCGTGGAGCGGGAGCGACAACGGAGTTCCGTTGTGATTCGCTGCCGCAAGTCGTCGGCGATCCCGGCCTGATGCGGCAGGTGTGGACGAACCTGCTGTCTAACGCGATCAAGTTCACCGGTGGCATGGAGCGCGCGGCGATCTCGATCGGAGGCTGCACCCATGATGGCGAGGCAATCTTCCAGGTCAAAGACAACGGTGTCGGCTTCGACATGCAGTACGCCGGCAAGCTGTTCGGCGTGTTCCAGCGGCTGCATGCCACGCGCGACTTCGAAGGAACTGGAATCGGCTTGGCGCTCGTGCAGCGGATCCTCGCACGACATGGTGGGCGGGTGTGGGCGGAAGGGGCGGTGGGCCGCGGAGCCACATTCTCCTTCGCTTTACCAGCATCAGGAGGTGCGTCGTGAGCGCAGCAGCGCCTGTCGACATTCTCCTGGTCGAAGACAATCCCAACGACGTCGAACTGACTTTGCGTGCGCTCAAGCGGGCCAGACTCGCGAATCCGATCTTCGTCGCTCCCGACGGAGCGGAGGCGTTGAGCTTCCTGCTGCGAACCGGGCCTTACGCGGAGCGCCCTGTCCACTTACCCAAAGTGGTGTTTCTCGATCTCAAGCTGCCCAAGGTTGACGGGCTGGAAGTGCTGAG
>DASQGS010000507.1:0-10183 GCA_035632455.1 Thermoanaerobaculia bacterium
GCTACGTCAGCGATCTGGTTGAGGGCATCTACCGCCTGCTAATGTCAGACGAGAGCCATCCGGTGAACATCGGCAATCCGAATGAGATGACGGTCCTCCAGTTTGCAGAGGAGATCAAGCGCCTGACCGGCTCATCGTCGCCGATCGAGCACCGACCACTGCCGGAAGACGATCCGAAGATTCGCCGCCCCGACATCACGAAGGCCCGGAAGCTCCTCGGTTGGGAGCCGCGCGTCCCTCTCGACGAAGGGCTGAAGCGTACGGTCGAGTACTTTCGCGGGGTGATCCTGGCGTAGGCGCGGCGCCCTACTTCAGCCACTGATCCAACCATGCCCCGACAGTCGCGTACCAGACCTTCGAGTTCTGCGGCTTGAGAACCCAGTGACCCTCGTCAGGGAAATAGAGGAACTTCGACGGAACGCCGCGGCGCTGGAGCGCGGTGAACAGTTGCAAGCCCTCGCCGATCGGAACGCGGTAGTCGAGCTCGCCGTGCGACACGAGCGTCGGCGTGCGGAAGTTCTTCGCGAACTTGTGCGGCGACCACTTTTCGTAGAGCTCCGGGTTGTCCCACGGATTGCCCTTGAATTCCCACTCCGGGAACCAAAGCTCTTCGGTTGCGCCGTACGACGACTCGAGATTGTCCGTGCCGTCGTGCGAGACCAGCACCTTGAAGCGGTCGGTGTGGCCGAGGATCCAGTCGATCATGTAACCGCCGAATGACGCGCCGGCGGCGCCGATCCGGTTGGCATCGACGAACGGCATCGCTGCGAGCTTGTCGACGCCGTTCATGATGTCGATGTAGCACTTGCCGCCCCAGTCGCCGGAGATCTCCTCGACGAACTTCTGCCCGTATCCAACCGAGCCTCGAGGATTCGGCATGAAGACGACGTAGCCGCGTGCGGCGAACATCTGCGCGTTCCAGCGGTACGTCCATCCGTCGTTCCACGCGCCCTGCGGTCCGCCGTGGATGAGGACGACGGCCGGGTACTTCTTCGAGGCATCGAATCGTGGCGGCTTGACCAGAAGAGCCTGAACGTCCGTTCCGCCGGCGCCCGCGTACCAGAGGTCGCTCGTCGCGCCCATCTCGACAGACTTCAGCAACTCGTCGTTGTCGTGAGTCACGGCGACCGGCGATCCGTCGCGCTGGACCGAGTAGATGCCGGCGGGATGAGTTAACGCGGCCATGTCGAAATAAATCGTCCTGCCGTCCGGACTGACCGTGACGCTGTCGGCCGTGCCTTGTGCGAGGATCGGATGCAGCGCGCCGTCGGCGATGGTCACTTCGTAGATCGCGCCTTTGGATTTCTCGGGAACGACGATGAAGATCGAGCGGCTGTCCGGCGACCATGCGATCGACTCGACCCAGTTCGTCAGGCTGCCTGCGAGTCGGGTGGACGCGCCCGTCGCGCGGTTGTAGAGCCAGAGCTCGAAGAGATCGGATTCGTAGCCGTCGCGGGCCTGCGAGCGCCACGCGATCCACTTGCCGTCCGGCGAGTATCGCGGACCGGTGTCGTCGCCGGTGCGGCTGGTGATGCGCTTGGCGGTTCCGCCGGCGATCGGAACGACGAAGAGATCGCCGTTTGTCGACGTGGCCGGGTTCTTCACGGTCTTGCTGGCGTAGACGAGCTCCTTGCCGTCGGGCGAGACGTCGAATTCATCTCCGCCGCCAACCGAGAATGGCGGCGCGTCGAACGGACCTGGCGTGAGGTCGCGGGGCGCGCCGGCCAGCGGGACGTACAGGATGTGGCTGCGCGTCGCTTCCTGCCACGCCTTCCAGTGCCGGAAGAGCAGGCCGTCGATGAGTCGGGTCTTCGTGGGCTTGGCTGCCTCGGTATCGAGGTGCGTCTTGGTGCAGGCCGCGTCGACGCCGCAGTCAGGATAGACGTCCGAGACCAGCAGAAGCGCGTCGCCCGCGGGAGTCCAGATGACGTTGCCGGCGCCGCCGGACAGATCGGTGAGCTTGCGCGATGTGCCGCCCGCGACGTCGTAGAGGTAGACCTGCTTTTCGCCGCCGTCGCGATTGGAGACATACGCGATCATCTTCCCATCGGGGGACCACGCCGGCCCTTCGTCCTGCTTCTTGCCGTCGGTGATCTGCCTCGACGCGCCGCCGGCCGCCGGCACGAGATAGATCGCGCTGCGCCGCTGGTTCGCGGCCATGTCGATCGTGCTGGCATCGTAGGCAATCCACTTGCCGTCGGGCGAGATCTTCGGCGCGCCGATCCGGCGAGCCGCGGCGAGATCATCAAATGTCATGACGTGTGTCTGCGCGGCAACGGCGAGGGCCGCGAGCGAGAGGGCGAGACAGAATAAGACCTTCTTCATGGCAACTCCTTTTGTGAGCTCCGCGCCGCGACTCGGCATGGCGGGCCGTCATTGTACGGCGCGATGGCGCCGCCTACCGGATATACCCCAGCGACCTCAGGTTTCGGTAGTACTCGTCGTTGACCTTGCCGCTTTGCGGGCCGGAGGTTCTGGCGCCGTAGGTCGTGATGCGCGGCTGAGGGCGATCGGCAACGATTGGTGTGCCGGGCATTTCGCTCGATGCCGGAAATCCGAGAAGCGTGCAAAGCGTCGGCGCTACGTCCATAGCCGAGGCACGATTTGCGATGGCGGCTGTCGACGCGATGACTGCGCTTCCTTTCTGTCGGTCGCCGGGCAAGCCGATCAGCAGCACGTCATAGTTGCGCTCTCGCACCGCTTTTACGGCCTCGGCGATGCCGCCGAGAGCTTGCACCGAGGTCGTCAGCCGCGTCGATTGGTCCAGGCCGAGGCGGTTGAGCAGCACGTCGAGCGCCGGAAGGTAGGCGGTCGCGAAAGTCGGGTGCGTGCTGTCGATGTTCGCGAGAAGATCGCGCGCTGCGATGGCGTCGACGTCGAGCGCCGTGGTCTCGGCGGGACGCTGTTTTGCTCCGCCCGCCGCGGCGGAGAAGATCGATTCCTGGCCAACGGACCGCAGTCCGCCTGCGTTGATGTTCTCCGTCGTCCACCAATTCACCGCGAGCGACGGCACGCCGCGCCCGGCGAAGATCTCCCACACGTAGGCTCGCCGCCGCACCGTCGGCGGGAGCGGTTGCCGGCGCGCGAGCCCCACAGCCTCGGCGAGACGATGCATCACGACGTCGGCCCGGGACAGCGACTGGATCACATGCTTTCCGCCGGCCAGCCGCACGCCCTCGATCGCCCGAACGCCATGGAATCGCGTCGGAACGCCCGTTCCGACCGTGGCCCACCGCTCGGTCGCCGATTCCGCCGCGATCGACTCGGCGCGAATCACATGCGGCAGCAGAGCCCGAAGCTCGGGCTTGGACTCGAAGATCTCGGACGTCAGCCCATCGACTGCGATCAATGCCACTCGCGTTTGACTTGCGGCCGTGACCACCTGCTCCGGCGGCAGCAGCGGACGATCTTGCGCGGCGTAGGTGGGGATGAACAGGAGGGCAATCAGAACCACCGCGGCGATCGACATCGGAATCCCGCGCGGCTTTTGATGAATCGCAGGGACGCGGCGAAGCTCGTAGATCGAGAATGAGAGCAGCGCCGCAGAGACCACCACTGTGCTCATGAGAAAGAAGATCACGACCAGCGCGAGCCCCGTGACGAGCTCCGTAATCGAGCCGCGTGTGTCGAACCGGTACCACCAGAACGCGGTCAGGAGCGCGAGCAGCCCGGCCGCGGCGAATGAAATGGCGAGCAGCACTCTCGGCGTGTCGATCGCCATCTCGGGCCGGAGCTTCAGCCCGAGGGCGATCGCGACCAGGAGCGCGAAGGCGACCAACACACCGGCCCCTCCGTAGATCGCGGTCATGAGGAACGTCTCCCACGCCGACAGGGGATGATTGCGGAAGAGCATCACCGCGACGAGAGGAAGGGCGCCGAAGAGGGCGATGAGCACCGAGCCCTTGAGCGCGACCGCGAGCAACTCGACCCAGAACGTCCGCGAGCTCAAGGGGTCGAGGGCGAACCAGCGCTCGATCCCGTGGGAAAGGTACCCGCGCTCGCGGAGCTGCTGCCTCAGATCATCGACCGACGGAGCCACGGAGCGACATGGTACGACACCACCCGGCGCGTAGGGCCGGCTGTGTCAGATCCTCGCGAAAGATCTCACCGAGCATGGCGCCCCTGTTGATGCCGATGGCTACCACCCGCGACGGTGCGGGTCGGCAGCAACGAGCCCGCGAGGATCTGCGATGTGCTGCGACCACTGATCCAGCGATTCGCTTCCTATCCCACGGTGGGAGATCCGTTCTCCGTGCGGTGATTGCGACACCTGCCTTCTGCTACAGTCTCTCCTCGTGACAACCAACCCATCACCCGTTCGCGTTCGCTTCGCGCCCTCGCCGACCGGCCACCTCCACGTTGGCGGCGCTCGCACAGCCATCTTCAACTGGCTCTTCGCCAGGCATCACGGTGGGACGTTCATCGTTCGCGTCGAAGATACGGATCAGGCTCGCTCCACAGTCGAGTCCGAGGCCATGGTGTTGGACGATCTGCGCTGGCTCGGCTTGCAGTGGGACGAGGGTCCCGATGTCGGCGGCCCGCATGCGCCGTACAGGCAGTCCGAGCGGCTCTCGATGTACGGCGCGACCGGACAGCGGCTCCTCGAGCTCAGGCACGCGTACCGTTGCTTCTGCAGCGAGGAGATGCTGGAGGCAAAGCGCAAGAAGGCCGAGGTGGAGAAGCGCCCGCCCCACTACGATCTGACCTGCTGGCGCCTTTCGCCCTCGGAGATCGAAGAGCGCGTCGCAGCTCACGCGCCGTTTGCGCTGCGCTTTCATGTGCCGAAGAACGACGACGCGCCGTTCAGCGCGGACGTCACCATCCACGACCTCATTCGCGGTGAGGTCACATGGAAGCGGGAGTCGCTGGGGGACTTCATCCTCGTCCGCTCCGACGGGCTGCCGACCTACAACTTCTCGGTCGTCGTCGACGATCACGACATGCAGATCACGCATGTGATCCGGGCCGAGGAGCATCTGACGAACACGCACCGGCAGGTGCTGATCTACCGCGCCCTCGGATGGGAGGTGCCGGAGCTCGCCCACGTGTCTCTGATCCTCGGAACGGACCGGGCCAAGCTCTCGAAGCGCCATGGCGCAACGTCCGTGGCTGCCTATGCGGACGACGGCATTCTCTCCGAGGCCATGGTCAACTACTTGACGCTGCTCGGCTGGTCGTCGCCCGACGGCGCGGAAGTCTTCTCCATCGAGCACGCCGTCGCCGTATTCGCACTCGATCGCGTCAACGCCGCGCCCGCTGTCTTCGACCCCCACAAGCTGGAATGGCTCAATGGTCAATACATCCACGTCGCCGATCCGGCCTCGCTGCGCAAATACGTCGTCCCGTATCTGTACAACGCCGGTTGGCTGCGCGAGGAAACGCCCGATGTCGACGCCTGGCTCGACGAGGCCATCGACGCGGTGAAGAAGGGGATCGGCAAGCTGAGCCAGTTCGTCGCGGCCATGCGCCTTCTTTTCGAATTCGAGCCGCGTCATGTCCTCGAGAACGAGACGTTGGCGACCGTCGTCCCCGAGCCCTCGGCGAAGGCGCTCATGCAGATCCTGGCGAAAGATCTCACCGAGCACGGCGCCCCTGTTGATGCCGCTGGCTACCACGCTCTCGCCGATCGCCTCAAACAGGCCAGCGGGCTCAAGGGAAAGGCGCTGTTCATGCCGCTCCGCGTGGCCGTGACCGGATCGGATCACGGGCCTGAGCTCGTGCGCGTCATTCCGCTGCTCGAAAAGGCCAGCTACGTCCGCGGTCTCGCGGCAGTTCTTCCTCCGCTCGCTCGCGTCGAGTCACTGCTGGCGGCGATCGGTGTATGACCTACCGATTGCTCCGCGATCTCATGTTTCGCCTCGATGCCGAGGGAGCGCATGAATTCGTCTTGCAACAGATGCAGCGGTTCCAGGAGATCGAGCTGCTGCATCAGGTCGTCTCTCATCTCTGCCAGCCGCCGGCCGCGGTCGCGCGCAATGTCTGGGGCCTACGGTTTCCGACGCCCATCGGGATCGCCGGCGGCTTCGACAAGAACGCGGTCATGATCCCGATGCTGACCGCGCTCGGCTTCGGCTTCGTGGAAGTGGGCACCGTGACGCTGAGACCGCAGGCAGGCAATCCGAGGCCGCGCCTCTTTCGCTATCCGTCCGCGAGCGCAATCGTCAATCGCCTCGGATTCAACAATGAAGGCGCGGACCTCGTGGCCGAGCGGCTGCATGCCTGGTCATCGCGCGCTGCGACTTCGACTCGCCCGCCGCTATTCGTGAACATTGGGAAGAACCGCGACGTGCCCCTCGATCGCGCTCCGGATGATTACGCGAAGTGCTACATGCGCGTGGCGCGGTGGGCCGACGGCTGCGTGCTCAACCTGTCGTCGCCGAACACACCGTCGCTCCGCGACTTGCAACAGCCCGAGCACCTCGCGAAGCTGTTGACCCTGATCCGGCAGGTCCGCGAAGAGATGTACTTCGCGCGCCCGGGCCGTCAACCCATTCTGGTCAAGATCGCGCCGGATCTGGATGAAGCGCAGATCGACGAGATCTGCGCCGTTTGCAGCAGGCTCGCTGACGGCATGATCTGCACGAACACGACCATCGATCGCAACGCGCTCCCGGCTGCGGTCTCCGAGGCTGGAGGTGTCTCTGGCAAGCCGCTGTTCGCACAGTCCACTCGCGTACTCGCCGAGGTGCGCCGAAGGGTCGGTCCAGGCTATCCGCTGATCGGCGTTGGAGGCGTGTTTACAGCGGACGATGTGCGCGCCAAGCTCGACGCCGGCGCGGATCTGATTCAGATCTACACCGGCTTCGTCTACGAGGGGCCAGGGCTACCCTCGAGGCTTGCACGCAGCCTCCCCGGCAACGGCGTTTGACATGGTTCACCTTGGCATTTTTCGGCCGGGCCTCTGGTTTGCGCCCGGCGTGGAGGAAATCACGCATGTATGACGAAATGATGGTTTCACCGATGCGCCAGGAACTGACGCGGCTCGGCATTCAGGAGACGAAGACGGCGGCCGAGGTCGACGCGGTCCTCGGCGAGCGCAAGGGCACAGTGCTCCTCGTCGTCAACTCCGTCTGCGGTTGCGCCGCTGGCAATGCCCGGCCCGCCGTGGCCATGGCGCTCCGGCACAGCGTCCGCCCCGAGCGGATGATCACCGTGTTCGCCGGCAACGACGTGGAGGCCACCGCCAAGGCTCGCTCGTACCTGACCGGCTACCGACCGTCTTCGCCCTCGATCGCGCTCATCCGCGACGGCCAGGTCGTGAAGATGCTCGAGCGCTGGAACATCGAAGGCCGCGAGGCGGGCCAGATCGCCCAGGAGCTCATCGCGAGCTTTGACCAGTACTGCGTGAAGGCAACCGCGTAAGAGAAACCCAGCGGTCGTATCGGCTTCGGAACGGATGTTCGACAACCTTCAAGACAAGATGGAGCGGGTCTTCAAGACCCTCCGCGGAGAAGCTGCGCTCAACGAGTGGCACATCGACAACGCGCTGAAGGAGATTCGCGTCGCGCTCCTCGAGGCCGACGTTCACTTCAAAGTCGTCAAGGAATTCACCGCCCGCGTTCGGGAGAAGGCCGTCGGCCAGGAGATCCTGACCGCGTTCTCCCCAGCCCAGCAGGTCACGAAAATCGTTCGCGATGAGCTGCAAGGTCTCCTCGGCGAGAACGAGGTTGGCCTCGCCCTCGTCGGCAGCCCGGCCGTGGTCATGATGGCCGGCCTGCAAGGCTCGGGTAAGACGACCACCTCGGGGAAGCTGGCGCTGCACCTCAAGAACCGCGGGCGCAGGCCGATGCTCGTGCCCTGCGACGTTTACCGTCCCGCGGCCATCGATCAGCTCCGCGTCGTGGCCCGCGACGTCAAGGTGCCGTTCTATGAGATCGGCGACCTTCGCGATCCGATTCAAATCGCTCGCAATGCGCTCAAGGAAGCGCACACGCTGCTGTACGACACCATCATCCTCGACACCGCGGGCCGGCTGCACATCGACGACGAGCTGATGCAGGAGCTCGACACCATCAAGCGCGAGACGCGGCCGAGCGAGATCCTCTTCGTCGCCGACGCCATGACCGGCCAGGACGCCGTGAAGTCCGCCCGCGAGTTCGACGAGCGCCTCGGCGTCACCGGAATCGTGCTTACCAAGATGGACGGCGATGCCCGCGGCGGCGCGGCTCTCTCGATCAAGTCCGTCGTCAACCGCCCGATCAAACTCGTTGGCGTCGGCGAGAAGTACGCCGACCTCGACGTCTTCTTCCCCGATCGCATGGCCTCGCGCATCCTCGGCATGGGCGACGTTCTGTCGCTCATCGAAAAGGTCGAGGCCGAGGTCGATCGCAAGGAAGCGCAGCGCCTCGCCGAGCGCGTGGCCAAGGACAAGTTCACGCTCGAGGATCTGCGCTCCCAGCTCCAGCAGGTCAAGAAAATGGGGCCGCTCTCGCAGCTCGTCGGCATGCTGCCGGGCATGGGCAACAAAATCTCCGAGGAAGACATCGACGAGAAGGCCATCGTGCGCATGGGAGCCATCCTCGACTCGATGACCCTCAAGGAGCGCAACTTCCCGCAGATCATCAACGGCGCGCGCAAGAAGCGCATCGCCCGCGGTTCGGGCACGTCGGTCCAGGAGATCAACCGGCTGCTCAAGCAATACCTGCAGATGAAGAAGATGATGAAGAGCTTCTCCAAAGGCTTTGGGGCCCGTAAGTTCGGCAAGATGATGAAGGGCCTGCCGCCGGAATTCCTCCAATAGGCTTGCTGTTTTGCGGCGGGCTTCGATAAGATTCGCCGCCCGTTACCGATTTTCCTTCTGGCGGTCGTTGCGCACCGATTTGCGCGCCGCCGATCATGACCCGGAACCAAAGGAGCAGAGTCCAATGCTGAAGATTCGTTTGCGCCGTCAAGGAGCGACCCACGCCCCGTTTTATCGGATCGTCGTCTCCGACTCGCAGAACACCCCCGGCGCGTCGACCGTGGAGCAGATCGGCCACTACGACCCGAAGAAGAACCCCGCCGCCGTGAAGATCGACCGGGCGCGCGTCGATTTCTGGGTGGGCAAGGGCGCGCAGCTCTCGCCGACCGTCAAGAGTCTCCTCAAGAAGGCTCAGTAATCCGATGAAGGAGCTGGTCGAATTTCTCGCGAAGTCGCTGGTCGACGACGCCGGCGAAGTTCGAGTCCGCTCCTTCGAGCGCGACCAGTCGACCATCATCGAGCTCGAAGTGGCTCCGGCCGACCTCGGTAAGGTGATCGGGCGCCAGGGGCGTACCGCCCGCGCCATTCGCACCGTCCTGGCGGCCGCGGGCCAGAAGAGCCGCCGCCGCTATTCGCTCGATATCGTCGATTAGTCCCCGGGCGCATCATGCCTTCACGCCCCTCAACGCCGCGCCTCCGCGGACCGGGTCGTGGCGCCGCGAGCGCCATTCCCGAAAAGCGCATCGCCGTCGGAATCATCCGCAAGGCTCATGGCATCCACGGCGAGGCGAGCGTCGAGCCCTGGAGCGATTCGGCCGAGCGCTTCGAGGAGCTCGAGAACGTCTTTCTCGTTTCTCCGGACGGATCGTCCGTGCGCGCCGCCCGAATCGAAGCAGTGCGCGTTCATGGCGGCCGGGTCTTGCTTCAGCTTTCCGGCGTCTCTTCACCGGAAGAGCTTCGCGAACTGCAGAACTGGACGATCGAGATCGATGCCGCCGAGGCGCGCAAGCTCGAGCCCGGCGAGTATTTCCTGCACGATCTGGTTGGACTAAGACTTGTTGATGCTGGTGGTGCTGCCCGCGGCGTGGTTATCGACGCAAACGAAGGCGGTGGCGGCGTGCTTCTCGAGATCGAGCGACCCGACGGCCGCACATTCGATCTGCCGTTCGCCGCAGCGATCTGCACGAATGTCGATATTGTGTCCAAACAGATGATCGTCGACTTACCTGAAGGGATTGACGACCTCGATGCGATCGAGAGCGTCGAAGACGAGGCGCGTCGGCGTGCCTTAACCGCCTCGGAGGAACCGCCCACGATTTCAGTGCCTGCCGTTGTCCCGCGTCTTCGCGTCGATCTCGTCACGATCTTTCCGAAGATGTTCGAGCCCCTGCTCGCTGAGGGCGTATTGGCGCGCGGCATAAAAGCGGGCATTCTGGATGTCCGCATCTGGGACCTTCGCGACTTCGCAACCGACAAACACCGCTCCACCGACGACGAGGCCTA
>DASQGS010000508.1:0-2666 GCA_035632455.1 Thermoanaerobaculia bacterium
CGCCCCCACCGGTTCGAGGCGGGCCCAAGAATCGAAGGCGCCCGGGACGGGCGCTGGAGCGGCTTACCACAGGTATCGTTCATCGTAAGCGACGCCGTGTTTCTCGAGAATCTGGCAATACTCCTCCTGAAAGGAACGACGCCGATGGTGCTCAGCTTGGTTCTCGATGTATCTACGTACGGCGGCAACATTAGACGCGCTAACTGTGAACGCCCCGTACCCCTCCTGCCACGTGAACTTGATTGATCCGATCTCTTTTCGCACCCAATCGGTCGTAGGTTTCTTGATGTCGCGCAATACGTCGGCGAGGCAATGTGTGGCCTTGAGATCCACAAGCAGGTGAACGTGATCCAGCGTGCCTCCGACTTGTTTCGGAATTCCACCTAGCGTTTTCACACAGCCACCCAGGAATGCGTGCAGACGGTCGATCCATTCAGTGCGGATGTATGGATAGCGATTCTTGGTGCTGAAAACAAGGTGATAGTGGAGACTGAAGTGTGTTGATGGCATTGTTCTGACTCCCTTCGAGACCCGGTGATGGTAGCTCTCCGGCGCCCCTCCGGGCCGCCAACGCTGCTGGATCCTCATCCGAGCCTGTGGCGGCGTCTGCGCGCCGCCACCGGCTACATTCCGGTGCGCCTCCGGCGCAAGCGGTACGCGCTCGCTGCATTGACCGTCGGCGCGTGGGTTCGCATTGATCCAGCCCTACAATCATCGTTGTGACGTCGCGCCTTCGATCGCTTCCTTTCATCCTCATCCTGCTCGCGCTTGCCTGTCATCGCTCCGAGCTGCCTGTGCATCGCTCGCCGTTGACGATCGACCGCGTTGCGAGTGCCGTTCATGGCGGACGGCGCGTGTTCTTCATCGGCCTCGATGGCGCGGACTGGCAGTACCTCGATCGCCTGATCGCGGACGGTGCGATGCCGAATCTCGGGCGTCTCGTGCGGGAGGGCGACGCGCGGGTGCTCGTGACCCAGCAGCCGCCGCTGTCGCCGCTGGTGTGGACGACGATGATGACCGGCGTCAGTCCGCTCGAGCACCGGGTCCTCGACTTCACGCGCTTCAATCCCGCGAATCGCATCAAGGAGCCGATCACGAGCGATGAGCGCGCGGTGCCTGCGGTGTGGAACATGGCGACGTGGGGCGGGCGGCGCGTGGCGGTCTTCGGGTTGTGGGCGACGTATCCGGCCGAGGAGGTCGATGGCCTCGTCGTGTCGGACCGGCTCTTCTCGTATCAGTACGCCGAGGGCGAGACGCCGCCGGGAGCAGTCTTCCCGAAGTCCGAAGAGGCGTGGGCTGTGCGGACGCGCGCCGGGGTCGAGCGGGCGATCGGATACGACGCGATTCACGGATACATCCCGTCGCTCGATCGCGCGGAGTACGACGCGCTCGCGACGCGGCCGGATCCGTTCGCGCAACCGGTCACGGCATTGCGCCGGATTCTGATCGAGACGGAGCTGATGCACCGGCTTGCGCGCGAGCGGATCGCACGCGAGGCGCCGGAGCTGGCGATCGTCTATTTCCAGGGCACCGACGCCATCGGACATCTCTTCGCGCCGTACGTCGCGCCGCGCCTGGCCGGGATCTCCGAGGCGGACTTCGCGCGCTACAGCGGCGTGCCGCGCGCGTATTTCGCGCGGATCGACGCGATTCTCGGCGATTGGCGCAAGCTCGCCGAGGAGCACGATGCCGAGCTCGTGATCGCCTCGGACCACGGATTTCTCTGGGCCGAAGGGCGTACGCCCGTCTCCAGCCTCGCCGTGGCGACCGCCGGGAAATGGCATCGCGAGGAAGGAATCTATCTCCAGTGGTCGCCGCGCGGCGTCGCCGAGCCATCGCCCTCGCATACCAAGCGTGCCGGCGTGGCGCAGATTTGTTCGACGCTGCTCGCGCTGTGCGGACTTCCACAAGGCGAGGGCCTTGCGCCTGCGATTGAAGCACCTTCAACTTCTGCGACAGTCGACTATCGCCGCTACTATCATCGAAAGCCGCAGGCATCTTCATCGAGCGCCGGATCCAACGAGGCCATCGCCAAGCTCAAGGCGCTCGGCTACATCGGCTCGGCGGAGTCATCGCATGCGCCTGCGGATGCTCAGTCGACGAGAACCGCAGGCTCGTTCAATAACGAAGGCCTGATCCTGCGGTCACAAGCTCGCAATGATGATGCTGTGCGTGCGTTTGAAGGCGCTCTGCGCATCGATCCGCACAATGCGTCGGCGTTGTGGAATCTGAGCGACCTGCTGCATGCCTTGGGACGCGATGCCGCTCGCAGCGATGCGCTGCTTATCGAGGCTTTGAAAGGCGGCTTGCCGGATGCGCCGGGTTTCGTGATTGCCCGCGCGGTCGAGCGATCGAAAGCCAGCTCGCCCTCGGTGGCGATTCAGTTGCTCGACTCAGCGTTGAGTGCAGCGCCGAATACGCCCCAGTTTCTGCTTTACCGCGGCCGCTACAAGCTCCAATTACACGACTGCCGCACCGCCGCCGCCGATTTCAAGTCGGGCATCGCCCTGGCACCGCAGGATGCCATGCTGCACGCATCCCTCGGCACCGCGCAATTGTGCCTCGGCGACATCGCCGCCGCCCGCGCCGCCCTGATGCGATCGCTGGAGATCAATCCGCAGCAGCCGGAGGTGGAAAGGGCGTTGCGAGCGATGGCACCGTAGGGG
>DASQGS010000509.1:0-3973 GCA_035632455.1 Thermoanaerobaculia bacterium
GCCGCCGCTTTCCGCGCGAGCGGCAGGAGCGCGGCCGCTTGCGCGGAGTCTGAGCGAGTGGTCCTGCTCCTGGCCTGTGGTCAACGAAAGCGGCGGCGAGCCGCCGCAGTCCATAGGCGTTACGAGGCGAGCGAGGCCATGACTACGAACGGGGCCGCGATCAACAGGGCGATGATAGCGATGGGAATCACCACCGCCAGGATCACGGCGCCGGCCGCGACCACGAGGGCCAGCTTCATCACCACCGCGACCAGGATGAATGGCAGCATCAGGAGCTTCAGCGGCAGCAACACGAGTTTGAACGTAAACTTGACGAGCGCCGCGATGATCCCAACCGCCACGAGCATCATCATGCCGATGAAGAGAAGCACACCAAGCACGAACGTTGCGAACATGATCGAGCCTCCCGTTTGCTATCTACGAGAACGACCGGGCGGGGGTTGCGATTTCAACGCCTGCCTGTGACAAGGGACGAGGGGATTTTGTCATCCCGAGCCGCGTAGACGGCGAGGGATCCCCAGCATTCGCGCCGACCCGGGTTCTTGCGAGGGGATCCCTCGCTCCGGCTCGGGATGACACCCTGCCTTCATCCCTGCCCCTCGTCCCTTGCCCCTTCACGAGCGCCGCCACTTTCGTCCCCGCGGCCCGACGTACACGGACTGCGGGCGGATGAGCCGGTTCGCGCGGCGCTGTTCGAAGCAGTGTGCGATCCAGCCTGCGACGCGGCTGATGGCGAAGACCGGAGTGAAGAGCGGCACGTCGAGGCCGAGGCCGTGGAGGAGCAGCGCGGTGTAGAACTCGACGTTCGTCTGGAGGCGCCGGCCCGGTTTGTACTCCTCGAGCAGTCGCAGAGCTGTCGCTTCCACGGATCGCGCCAACTCGTAGAGCTTCATGTCGCCGCCGTCCAGGTACATCCGCGCGGCCGCCGCGGCGAGCACGTCGGCGCGCGGGTCGCGGACTTTGTAGACTCGATGGCCGAATCCCATCAGCTTCTCGCCCGCTTCGATTTTCTTTCGCAGGTAGCTCTCGGCCCGCGAGGCCTCGCCGATCTCGAACACCATATCCAGCGCCGGTCCGGGTGCGCCGCCGTGCAACGGACCCTTCAGCGCGCCGGCTGCTCCGGCAATCGCGGAGACGAGATCGGAATCGGTGGAGGCGATGACGCGCGCGGCGAAGGTCGAGGCATTCAAGCCGTGATCGACGACGGTGTTGAGGTAGGTCTCAAGACCGCGAACGCGCGCATGCGCCGGGGTCTGGCCGTCGAGCATGTAGAGGAAGTTAGCGGCGTGGCCGAGGTCGGGGCGTGGTGCGAGGGGAGCCTTTCCGGCCGCGATCCTGGCGTAGACGGCGACGATCGTCGGGAACGCCGCGACGAGCGCCAGGGCATAGGATCGGTCGTCGTCGCGGATGCCGGCGGCCGGAAAGAGATCCGCAGGCACGGGTGTCGCGCCGAGGCTCACGGCTCCGGCGGCCGCCCGAAGCGCATCCATCGGCGGCGCGCCGGCGCGGGCCGCGGCGGCAAGGAGATCGAGGATCTCGGGACGCAGCGCCCGGCGCTCCGCAAGGGCGGAACGGAAGCGGTCCAGCGCCGCTGCCTCCGGCACGCTGCCGCTCCAGAGGAGAACAACGGTCTCCTCGAAGGTGGCGTTGAGGGCCAGCTCGGAAACGGGGAAGCCGGCGATGACGAGCTCGCCGGCCTCGCCGTCGACCATGCTGAGCGCGGTCTCGGCGGCGACGATCCCTTCGAGGCCGGGATAGAGGGTGTTCGTAGTCATGGCTCGAACATAGATCCGGTGTACTGTGTTGTCAATATTGATTGTACGATCAATCTATAAGTTGACGTATCATCGTCCCATGGTCTCGGAGTCGTGGATCTCGGCCATCGACGCGACGCGCCTCCTCGGTGTCAGCCGGAGCACGCTGTACGCCTACGTCAGCCGCGGGTTCGTCCGCTCCGAGCCCGCGCCCGGAAACCCGCGCGAGCGCCGCTACTCGCGGGAGGACGTCGAGACCCTCCGCCGCCGCGCGGAGGAGCGCCGCCATCCCGAGAAGGCCGCGGAGCGCGCGCTGCACTGGGGGATGCCGATCCTGGAGTCGGGAATCACCCTGATCTCCGGAGGCCGCCTCTACTACCGCGGACATGATGTCGCGACACTGGCCAGAACGCGCTCGGTCGAGGAGGTCGCGTCGCTCGTCTGGACCGGCGTCTTCGATGCCGACATCTTCGGTACCCCGCTGCACGTCGTTGCCGGCGGGCGCAGCGCGGAAGCCTTGCCGTTCATCACCCGCGCGCAGGCCATGCTTCCGCTGGTCGGCGCGCGCGATCCACTGGCGTTCGATCTGCGCCCGAAGGCGGTGGCTCAAGCCGGCTGGCGCATCCTCAACCTCCTCGCCAGCGTGGCGGTGGAATCGTCGAATCTCGGCGAGACGGTCGAGGAGACGCTGCAGACGCATTGGGCGCCGAAGAGCGCGAGTGCCGCGCCGGTGATCCGCGCGGCCTTGATCCTCAGCGCCGATCACGAGCTCAACGTCTCTTCGTTCACGGCGCGCTGCGTGGCATCCGCGGGGTCCAATCCCTATTCCGTCGTCCTCGGCGGCCTCGCCGCGATCGAAGGAAACAAACATGGCGGCATCAGCGCGCGCGTCGAGACGCTGTTGACCGATCTGAAGCGCAAGGGCGACATCCGCAAGACTCTCGGCGAGCGCCTCCGCCGCGGCGAGCCGGTCGACGGTTTCGGACATCGCCTCTATCCACGCGGCGATCCGCGCGCGACGATTCTGCTCGAGATGCTCGGCGAGCATCATCCGAAGTCGAAGGAGCTCGACTACGTCCGCCAAGTGGTCTCGACGGCCGGGAAGCTCCTCGGTGAAGCTCCGACAATCGACTTCGCTCTCGCCGCGGTGGTCCGGGTCCTCAAGCTGCCAGCCGGGTCGCCGCTGGCGCTTTTCGCAATCGGACGGACCATCGGCTGGATCGGCCACGCCATCGAGCAGTACGCCCACGAAGCGGTGATCCGCCCGCGGGCGAGGTATGCCGGGAAGATGCCGTGAATCGGATCGACCACGGCGAGAGCGTCACCCTCACTTCCTGCGCCAGAACACGATCCCGCTCTCCGCGAAGTCGGGCTGAAAATTCTCGCGGATATACGCCCAGACCAGCGGCGCGCGGATCTCGTTGGGCACGCCGTCGACGATAGAAGAGGCATCGTCCGGGCTCGCGGGGAGAAGCACAGCCGTGATGCGCCGGTTGCGCTCGAGGCGCTCGATCACCTCCCGCTGGCGCTCCGGCGGCTCATAGAAGGCCACCTCGTACTGCCGGACCGGGCAGTCGCGGTTGAACAGGAAATAGAACATGCCGCGGTTCGTGAAATCGAAATACGTCTCGCCGGGGCGCAGCGAAAGCTCGATGTACTTCTTGACGGCCCTGATCTTCTCCGCATCCTCCACGCGCCACCAGGCGCCGCGCGCCCTCGGCGGATCGGAGAGCGACGTCCATCCCGGATCGATTGGCGCGTTCGTATGGCGCAACATGCTGATCACCGCCAAGTGGCCCGCCGGCTGCGCCAGGACGAGAAGTAGAAGCACACCCGTGGGAGCGAGGGTCCTGATCACCGCACTGCGAGCGCGAAAAGCAAGCCATAGGCCTGCGGTCAGGATCGCAGGGAGAACGAAGCGTGAGTAGTGATGATGCCGTTCGGCGTAAGAGATCGCCGTGATGGTCATCCAGACCGCGGCGATGAAAAACGGCTCGACCCGCCGCCGCGAGCGCAGCGGCGAGGCGCTGAACGCAATGGCCACGAACAACACCGCCGCAACCCATCCGAAGTAGAAAACGACGTCGCGGTCGAGCAGCAGCGCCAGCGCCTCGGGGAACGTGCGCAGGCGCAACAGGTTCGGAGGCGCGATCCAGGGGAATCCCGCGTACACCGGCCCGAGGCCAAGCACTTCGACGAACGTCCCCGTTACGAATGAA
>DASQGS010000510.1:0-9923 GCA_035632455.1 Thermoanaerobaculia bacterium
GCCTTCGGCGGCCGATGCCGCAGGAAATTGGCCAGAACATGTCCAAACTCGACCCGCACTCCCGGAGTTTGGACATTCTCCAATTTCCTGCACCCGCACTCCGGGGGAGTGCGTAGCCGCCGAAGGCGGCACAAGTGTGTAGCCCCCGGCGCAGCCGGGGGTCCGATGGAGATGAACACACCAGTCGTGAAGCCCACGAAGCGGGCGAGAGGCTCCGACGATTCTGTCGCCCGCGCTGCGGGCTTGACCAAGTTTATGGCGCGACCGCCAGACCCCCGCCTGAAGGCGGGGGCTACACACCTGCGCCGCCATCGGCGGCGAATGCTCGGCAGAATATTTGCCAGAAAATGTCGAAACTCGAGCGGCCCAGCGCAGCTGGGCCCTACGATTTCCATCCTACGCCGGCGGCGCTCGTCAGCCCGCTCGTCGCTTCGCAGGCGCCACCTCGGCCCGCCTCGCGTCCACGAGTTTCGTGAGGTGGAACTGCAGCGGTCCCAGCAGCGTGTAGTACGACGTGAGGCGGCTCTGGCGCTCGTTCTCGCCGAGGAAAAGCTCTTGCATGGTGTCGCGTCGCTCGCGATACCAGGCGCTCGATACTTCCCGATTCGCGCGCTTTTGCTCGAGCACGGCGGTGATGTGCTCGCGGTCGATGATCTCGGGATGGTGATTGACGCCGAAGACGCGTGGCATCGTGTCCGATGCGTCGCGTGCGAACTCGATCATCGTCACGGCATCGCCCGGCGCCGTCCCGTCCGCGCTCAGCTCGAACGCGATCGGCTCGAACGGGCCGCCGACATCGGGATCAACGACGAGATCGAACAGACGATTGTCGACCACGCGATGATGGGCACCGTCCGGAAGCTGGCGCGCGAGTTGCCCGAACCACGGATGCTCGCATGCCTCCGCGGTGAGGACGTTGAGCGGCATCCCGCTGCTCTTGCCGTTCTTGTCCGCGCCGCGCAGAACGGCGTGCGCAGCGCCCGACCAGCGGCAGAGGAGGCCGAAGGAATGGCAGACGGCGAGAAGCGCGGCGCTCTCGCTGGAGAGAATCGCGTCAAAAAGGCGGAACAGCGGACCCTCCCATTCCGGACTCTCATCGATTCCCTGGCTCGCCTCGGAGTGGCCGTCGTTCATTCGCGGGTCGAGATGGCCCGGGCCGCCGGTTCCGATGTAGAGCTGGAAGCGCTCGCCGGGCGCCTCGGGGAGGAGCAGGCAGCGGCGCACGTCGTACGAAAGGACGCGAACCTTCAGGCCTGCGTCGTTGAGCGAGTCGCGGTTGAGCTCGGCGGCGTCGCGCACCGCATGCACCAGCGCGTCATGGCCGAGGTTCGGCCAGGAGTGGTTCATGTCCAGGACCGCGACGTCGACGCACTCCGGCGAGGCCGGCGGAATCGCGCGATCGCCGTCGAGGCGGACATACTCGAAGAACTCGGATGGCTCGTGAGTGCGCGTGATCTTGGACATCTTGTGGGTGAGCTGGCTCCTTGATGGTGGTGCAGCGGTGGTGGGCGACGCTGCGCGGCTACTTCAGATCAACGCCGAACTCGGTCTCGTCCATGATGTAGTCGACCACGTGGCGGAGGTCCTTGGTGGCTTCCCAGACCCGAAGTTGCCGGTCCGCGCCGGTGCCATGCTTCATGATTTCCCTTGCATAGTACACGTCCTTCCGGCTGCCCAGATCGTCGACCACATCGTCCACGAACTCGAGCAACTCATCGAGGAGCTCGGCGAACGGCACTTCCTCGCGCTTGCCGAAATCGATCAGCTTCGCTTCGGTGCCGAACCGCGCCGCGCGCGATTTGTTCTCGCCGAGGAGCGAGCGGCGATAGAGCCGCCACCCCATGTTCTGGCGATAGAGGTGCCAAAGCTTGACCGTCACGGCCTGGAACAGCGCGGCGAAGCAGATGGTCTCGTCGATGCGTAACGGGACATCGCAGATCCGGTATTCGAGTGTCGGGAAAAACGGATGCGGCCGCACATCCCACCAGATCTTCTTCGGGTTGTCGATGCAATCGGTGCGGATCAAAACCTGCACGTATTCGTCGTACTCGCCCCAGCCGCGGAAGTAGTCCGGCAAGCCGGTGCGCGGGAAGCGCTCGAAGACCTTGGCGCGGTAGCTCTTCCATCCGGTGTTGTGCGCGCACCAGAACGGGGAGTTCACGGAAAGGGCGAAGATGTGCGGGAGGAAGTAGCGGGCCGCGTTCATGATGGCGATGCGCGTCTCGTTGTCCTCGACGGCGACGTGAACGTGCAGCCCGAAGATGAGGTTGGCCCGCGCCACCATCTGCAGGTCATAGACGATTTGCTGGTAGCGCGGATTCTCGGTGATGGGAACGTCTTTCCAGTGCGTGATCGGATGGGTGCCGGCGGCGCCGATGCGCAGGCCGCTGTCCCGCGCCAGACGGCAGATCTCGCCGCGAAGGCGGGTGATCTCGCGGCGGGCATGCGCGACGTCCTGGCAGATGGGCGTGCCGACCTCGATCACCGGGTCGTGCATCTCGCGCTTGATCTCGTCCTTGAGCCGCAGCTCCCCCTCGGCGAACATGGCTTGGATGTGCGATTTGAGCTCGCGGGTCCCGGTGTCGATGACCTGGAACTCTTCTTCGATGCCAAGGGTGAAGGACGGTTGAAAAGCCATATGGTCGTGGGACGCTTACTCCCTTGCGCTTCAGGCGCGCGGGAGCATTGCGATCACGCTCCTTTCGTCATTCCATCGTCATTCCTTCATCGTTCCTTCGATCATGGAGACGGCTTCAGAGGCGTATCGGCGGGCACGATAGGCTCGCCGGCCGGCTTGTCTGTTCTCATGACCGACGGCCAGTTGCCGGTCAGCTCGAGTGGCCGCGGGGAGGTCACCATCTCGACGAGCACCTCGGCCATGTTGCGGACCATCCAGTCGAAGTTCGCTCTTCCGACGGAGTGTAGGTCGGCGTCGGGGGCGCAGTTCATGAAATCGATGGCGTAGGGAATGCCATCGCGCACGGCGAACTCCACCGTGTTCATGTCGTATCCGAGGGCCTGGCAGAGGGCGATGCAGTCGCGGCGGAGACGCGCCTCGAAAGCCACGTCCAGCGGCGGCGGATCCGCCACGTACCGGCTGTCGTGCGGCTGCTTCGGATCGTAGGCCATGATGTGGACCCGCTTGCGGCCGAGCACGTAGCAGCGGTAGTAGAGATCGAACTCGATCGCCTCCTGCGCCATCATCGTGAGATCGAGGGTCTGGTCGTAGGCCTCGAAGAACTTATCCAGGTTGTCGCACTTGTACACGTCCTTCCAGCCTCCGCCGTACGCGGGTTTCAGGAAGATCGGGAACTTCAGGTAGTCGAACACCCCGTCCCAATCCACCCAGTCCATGTTGCGGAACGATTTCGGCCCGGTGTTGGGCGGGTACTCCTTGTGCGGAAGGAGGATGGTCCGCGGGACGGCAACGCCGGCGGCCTTGGCCACGAGGTTGTCGAAGAACTTGTCGTCAGCCGACCACCAGAACGGGTTGTTGACGATCCTGACTCCGCCGGCGGCGGCGCATTTGAGATAGGTGCGGTAGAACGCGACTTCGTGGCTGATGCGATCGACGATGAGGTCGTAGTCGAAGATTCCATCGTCTTTGACGGAGGAAATCTTGACCGCCGAGGCCTCGACCTCGCCGCCCCCGACCTCGGCGACAGCGTCGATGAGGGCCCACGGAAACGTGTCTTCCATCCCGAAGAGAAGTCCGATTCGCTTCTTGCTCATACCGATCCTGGCTCCGTATCACGATCGTATAGAATCAACCCTCTTTCGGCAACGGAGGGAGTGGCATGTTCCGTCAGTACGACAGTTGGTGGAGCCCGGCCCTGGATCGGAAGATGGAGCTGCTCTGGTTCGGCAAGTTCGGCCGGCCGGTGCTGCTGTTTCCGACCTCCGGCGGGCGGTTCACCGAGAACGAGGACTTCCACCTGACCGACTCGGTGGCCGACAAGGTGGACAGCGGGGAGATCCAGCTCGTCTGCGCCGATTCGATCGACAACGAGAGCTGGTACAACAAGGGCGTCCACCCGGCGGTCCGCGCCGCCCGTCACTCCCAATTCGACTCGTATCTCCGCCACGAGCTCGTGCCGTATATTCACAACCGCGCCCAACGCGGCGATCTCGCGGTCTACGGCGCGAGCTTCGGCGCCTATCACGCCGCGAACTTCGCCGCCCGCTACCCGGAGGTCGTCAGCCGCGCCATCTGTTTCTCCGGCGTCTACGACATCCACAGCTTCCTCGACGGCTATTTCGACGATACCTGCTACTTCAACTGCCCGACGGCCTACATCCCGAACATGAACGGCGAGTGGGTAGGGAAGCTCT
This sequence comes from Thermoanaerobaculia bacterium, assembly GCA_035632455.1. Lineage (GTDB taxonomy): Bacteria > Acidobacteriota > Thermoanaerobaculia > Gp7-AA8 > Gp7-AA8 > DASQGS01. The sequence continues at coordinate 4,333 of DASQGS010000510.1, forward strand.
CGCGCGTGAACTGGGTCATCGCCACCGGCGAGTTCGACTCGCTCGCGCAACAGAACCGCGACTTCGCGGCGATGCTCTCATCGAAAGGGATTCCCGTTCACAGCGAGATCTGGCCCGGCGTGTTCGGCCACGACTGGCCCTGGTGGCGGGAGCATTTGCGGCGGTTTGTGTAGCGGAGCGCGGTGAAGCATCGGACCGATCGGACGGATCCGACGGATCGGTCACGATCCTCGCACGAGATCCTTCGCTGTCGTAGCCTGCCATGAGCGAGCGGAGCGAGTCGAATGGGCGTCCCAGGATGACGTGCCGACCACCGACCACTGACCACTGATCACTTGCAACCCGATCGCGGCTCAGCTCCGATCACAACCGCACCTGCCTCACTTCCTCCATCTCTTTGAACGAACGCAGAAACGCCAGCGTCTGCACATCCAGCGGCGAGTCGATGGTGATGATGGCCATGGCTTTGCCGCCGCTGCGGCTGCGGGCGAGGTTGTACTCGGCGATGTTGATCTCGCGATCGCCGAGGAGCGAGCCGACCTTGCCGACCACGCCGGGAACGTCCTTGTTGATCACGTAGATCAAATGCCCCTCCGGGCGGAACTCGACGTGGAAGTTGTTGACGGAGACGATGCGCTGGTTTTTCTCGCTGAACAGGGTCCCGGAGACGATCACCTCGTCGTTCGCCGAGGCGGCGCGGAACGTGATCAGATTCGTGTAGTCGTGTGGTGTCGGGTGGCGAGTGGAGCTGACGTCGATGCCGCGGTTCTGGGCGACCTGCTCGGCGTTGACGAAGTTGACGGACTCCGCGAGGTGCGGGATGAGCAGCCCTTTGAGCGCTGCCACCGAGAGGATTCTCGTCAGCCGCTCGTCGAGGCCCCACAGCTCGACGGCCGCGCGGCTGACCGGGCCGTTCACGATCTGCGCGGCGAAGAGGCCGAGCTTCTCCGCGAGATTGATCAGCGGAGCGGCGTTGGCATCGGCGAGGCCTTCAAACGGGAGGTTCACGGCCGAGACGAAGATCGAGCCACGCAACGCCTCGACCACCATCTCCGCGGTCTGCACTGCCACGCGGTCCTGGGCCTCGATCGTGTTCGCGCCGATGTGCGGCGAGAGGACGATGTTCTTCGCCTTCAGAAGTGGATGGTCTTTCGCCGGCGGCTCCGATTCGTAGACGTCGATCGCCGCGCCGGCGACTTTCCCCGATTCCAGCGCGGCGGCGAGCGCGATCTCGTCGTAGATGCCGCCGCGCGCGCAGTTCACGAGGATCACGCCGTCGTGCATCCTGGCGATCTCGGCCGCCCCGATCATGCCTCGGGTCTCGTCCGTGAGCGGCGTGTGCACCGTGATCACGCCGGCCTGCCTGATCAAGTCGTCAAGCGTAACCATCGTCGCGCCGACGTTCTCCGCGACCGTGGGAGGGATGTAGGGATCGCAGGCGATGACCTGCATGCCGAAGGCCTTGGCGCGCACCGCGACGCGCGTGCCGATGCGCCCGAGGCCGATCACGCCCAGCGTCTTGCCGTTGAGCTCGGTGCCCAGAAACTTCGAGCGCACCCAGTCCCCGCGCTTCGTGCTGGCATCGGCCTCGGGGATGTTGCGGCAAAGCGACAGAAGCATGGCCATCGTGTGCTCGGTCGCCGACATGATGTTCGCCGTCGGCGCGTTGATGACCAGGATTCCGCGGGACGTACATGCGGCAACGTCGACGTTGTCGAGCCCAACGCCGGCCCGTCCGACAATGCGAAGCCGGCTGCCCGCGCCGACCAGCTCCGGGGTCACCGACGTCCCGCTGCGCGTAACGATGGCATCGCTCTCAGCCACGGCGGCGAGGAGATCCCGCCCCTTGAGGCCGGGGCTGTACACAAGCTCGACGTCCTCGGCCCGCTGCAGAATCGCGAGGCCCGAATCCGCCAGCGTGTCGGTGACGAGAACGCGAAAGCGAGTCATTCAGGCTCCTATCTGTGTGTCTTTCCGAGCCGCGTAGACGGCGAGGAATCCCCTCGCAAAAGCGGTGATCACGGTTCTTGCGAAGGGGATCCCTCGCTGCGCTCGGGATGACACAGCTCATCCAACACATCCAGCATCCCGCTCACCGCTTCGATCGTGATGTCTCCCATGTGACCGATGCGGAAGGTCGTCTCCTTCCACTCGCCGTAGCCCGCGCCGAGGGTGTAGCCGCGAGCCTTCATCGCGCTGCGCACGTCCTCCGCCGAGCCGGTGACTGGGCGAAGTGCCGTGACCGTCGGCGAGGCGTGCTCGCGATCGCCCGCGACCGTCGCGTAGCCCGCTGTTCGTTCGATCGTCAGGTCGCGCATGGCCCGGTGCCGCTCGAACCGCGCCGCGAGCGTTTCCTTGCGCAGGATGTCATCGAGCTGGCGCGCCAGCGCGTGGAAGTGCGGAATCGACGGTGTCGACGGCACGGCGTCGTCCTCCGCCTGCTTCTTGTACTCGAGAAAATCGAAGTAAGTGCCGCGATACTTGCGCTTGCCCGCGGCATCGAGTGCGGCATCCGAAACGGCGAAGACCGTGATCCCGGGCGGCAGCGCGATCCCCTTCTGGACGCTGGCCAGGCAGACATCGAGACCCCAATCATCGAACGACACGGGGATGCCTGCGAGCGATGAGACGGCGTCGACGAGGATCAGAGTGCCGGGCGACTCGTCATGGATGATCCGTGCGAGCGTCTGAACGTCGTTCGTGATGCCGGTCGAGGTCTCGTTGTGCGTGAGCGTAACCGCGTCGTAGTGCGCACGGCGGCTGGCGAGATGATCCGCGAGGCGCAGCGGATCGATGGCCTGGCCCCACGGCTCCTCCAGCCGGTCGGCTTCGAGCCCGAGGGTCTGGGCGATCTTGTACCAGCGCTCCGAGAACGCGCCGCAGGTCGTGACGAGCACGCGGCGCGGCACGCAATTCTCCAGCGCCGCCTCCATCACGCCGGTGCCCGAGCATGTGGCGACGAAGACTGCCGCCCGCGTGACGAACAGCTCGTGGAGATCCGTGACGATGCGCCGGAACAGGGCCTTGAACTCGCTGCTTCGGTGACCGATCATCGGCCGCGTCATCTCCTGAAGAATCTCGGGGCGGACCCACGTCGGGCCTGGGATGAAGAACTTGCATTCGCTCTGAGTCATGGGGAACCGTCCAGGATGTATGGAATGACGGCCATCAGGTCGTTCGCGGTTACGTACACCGAGGCATTGTCGCGCACGCGCTGCCGGATGACCACACCGCCATATCCGATGAACAGATCGACCGCGGGCTTGGCCTCGAGGTCGCTGATTCCGTCGCCGACGAACGCCGCCTTTCCATGCGTGCGAGCCCGGACGTCGCGAACCACGGTCTCTTTTCCGCCGGTCCGCGTCAGGAACGATCGGCGATCGAAATCGCGATACGTGCCGTCGTCATTGAACGCGAGCACAACCGCGTGGACGGCGCGCTCGGGAATGCCGAGCGTCGCCGCGAGCGGGACGATCGCCTGCGCAATCCCCGCGCTGACGAGATGGATCTGCACTCCGGCAGCGCGGAGCGCGGCGATCGCTTCGACGGCGCCGGGCACGAGCGATCTCTGGTATCGGAGCGCAAGATCTTCAACAGCATCGCGAGACGGCCGGATCATCTCCAGCCGTCGGGCGTAGACATGATCGAGGGGCATCTCGCCGTTCATCGCGGCGCGGGTCAGATCGGCGACGCGAGTGTCGTCGCCGAGGACGTCGATGCCTTCGATCGTCACGAGCGTGGAGTCGACGTCGAAAAAGACGAGGCGGTACTTCGGCGTCACGCGGCCGCTCCGTTGCGGACGATCGCGACCAGGTCTGCGAATCGGTCGAGGTAGTGGTCCGGACCGGCGGCCTTGAGCTCCTCGGCCGGCGACGAGCCCGAGGCGACGACCGCGACATGAATGCCGCTGTTCCGCGCCGCGTGGACGTCGATCGTCATGTCGCCGACGAAGAGCGCCTCCGAGGGCTGGCACTCCGTCGCTGCCAGCGCGAACAGCAGATGCCGTGGATCGGGCTTCTGCGCTCCGGCGAGGTCGGGGCCGACGATCGCCCGGAAGTGCCGCGCCAACATCAGCGAGTCGAGGATCTTCTTCGAAAAAAACGTCGGCTTGTTCGTGCAGACGGCCATCGGTACATCGAGAGCCGTCAGCGCGGCCAGCGTGCTCTCCACGCCGCCGAGGACCTTCGATTGCGCGCAGCAGACCTCGTCGTACCGGCTCTCGAACGCGGTCCGAAAACCGGGCGGAACCTGCGTGTTGCCGAACGTGCGCTCGAGGAGCTTCTCGATCCCGTCGCCGACGCAGCCGCGGATTCGCGCCTCGCTCAGCGCGCCGAGGCCGTGCTCGCGACGCGCGAAGTTCACGGCTTCCGACAGCGCCGGGTAGGAATCGACGAGCGTCCCGTCAAGATCGAAGAGCACGGCGCGATAGCGGAGCAACGAGGTGGTCATCGCCGCCAGATTGTATCGAGAAAGCGAAGAAGCCCGGCCGGATCGACCGGCGTTGGGACGTGCGCATCCCTCGAAAGGATTCGCATCGTGCCCTCGGAGACATCGATCGTCGCCTCGAGCTCGCGGTCGTCGAGATCCGGCAGCGGCACTCCCGCGCGGCGTACGAGAATGCACGGCCAGCCGGTGAAACGCTTGAAGCCTTCGACGAGAACGACTTCGGCCGCGATGTGAGTCAGCAATTCCGGCGGGCTGGCGTAATGCACGATCAAGGGGTCGGACGCTGAAAAGACAACTGCCTCGCCGGTGCCCGCCAGAATCACGGGCGACGCGCCGGCGTCATAAAAGCGCTGCGTATCGCCCTTGCGAAGAGTATTCATCGGATGGTGCGTGTGCTTGATGGCACCCACGCGCCTTCCATCAGCGATGAGGTGCTTGATGAGAGAAACGATCAGCGTAGTCTTGCCCGAGGTCGACGAGCCGATGAACGAGACGACGTCCGTCATGAGCGCCATTCTCTCCCGCTTCGGCCGCTTCGTGGCGCGCGCAGTTCACCCATCCGAAACAGCGTTCGAAATCGCCGCGCCATCCCATCGGGTTATGGGTCGCATGAAAAACGTCGTGATCGCGCTCATGCTGTTCTCCGCGAATGCGTTGGTGGCAAACTCCCTGTCCGCCCCGTGCGACTCCCTCTCCCCGAGCGGATTGTGTTCGAGCGAGAATCGTGTTCGGGGAGAGGGCCGGGGAGAGGGGAAGACATCTAGCGAGAATCGACTTCAAGCGCCTGCACCCGCGCCAGCACCGGCGTCTGCGCCGACCCCAGCACCGCCAACGACTCCAACGCCGTCATCGCCTGCGCCACCAACCCCCGCCCCCGCCAAGAACGCTCCCGCGAATCCGGCGAACCTGACCATCGCGCTCGAAGTGCTCGGCGACAGCGACCAGGGCGAGGTCGTCCGCGCGAAGTTTCATTTCGCCGTGCCCTCCGACGTGCCGCCCGACACGCCGCTCGTGATCCTCGGGTCGATGTCCGAGGGAGGGATCGTCGTCAAGACCTTTCGCTATCCGCTCAGGCCGGACGAGCGCAACAAACTGGAAGCGATTCAGACCGTGCCGCCGGGCGACCTCGAGGTCGAGGCCCGCCT
>DASQGS010000511.1:0-6656 GCA_035632455.1 Thermoanaerobaculia bacterium
GTCGAGGACGAGCCACTGGCCCGACGCCGGCTGCGGCGGCTGCTGGCTGCTCGCGACGACATCGAGGTGATCGGGGCGGCGGCGGACGGCGACGAAGCGCTGAGCATGATCGCATCCCTGGGGCCCGACCTTCTCTTTCTCGACATCCAGATGCCAGGGATGGGCGGATTCGACGTGCTCGCGGAGCTCGGCGGAAAGGGCCGCCCAGCGGTCATTTTCACGACGGCGTATGACCAATTCGCCCTCCGAGCCTTCGAGGTGCATGCGCTCGACTACGTGCTCAAGCCGTTCGACGAGGAGCGACTCAGCGCGGCGCTCGACCGGGCGCTCCCGTTGATTCGTTCTTCCACAACGGGTTCGGAGTGGACGCAGCGTTTCATCGTCCGCTCGGCGGGACGAATCCTCTTTCTGCGGGCGGAGGACATCGACTGGATCGCCGCCGCCGGAAACTACGTCTACCTCCACGCGGCCGGCGTGTCGCACCTGATCCGGGCGACGCTCAAGACCATCGAACGGAAGCTCGATCCGGAGCGCTTCCTGCGCATCCACCGCTCGGCGATCGTCAACATCGACGCCGTGCGCGAGGTCATCCCGGCATCGCATGGCGATTGCGAGCTGTTGCTGCGCGACGGCAGCCGCATCGCCTGCAGCCGCACGTTCAGCGAGCGCCTCCGCGCGGCGACTCGTCCCTGAGCCGGTCCGCTCCGTCACAAACGCGCGCCGGGCGAGCCGCGCCCGCGGTAGCTTCCAGCGCATGACGAAAACGAAGATCGCGAAAGAGATCGGTATCTGGCTGGTCACGCTGCTGCTCGTGCTGATATTCGGCTCCACCGGGATCCAGAAGTTCCCCGATCACGGCTTCTGGAAGACAGCGTTCCGCGCGGCCGGCTTCCCCGACTGGTTCCGCCTGCTCATCGGGGTGATTGAGATCGCTGCCGCCGCGGTCATCCTGATTCCGCGAACGGCGGCCTACGCCGCGGCGTCGATGATCGTAGTGATGATCGGCGCGTTCGTCACCGCGCTCACGGTCCCGCGCTCCGTGGGACTCAACATCGTCGCGCCATCGGTGGCGATGCTCCTCGCAGCGATCGTCCTGCTGGCGCGCTGGCGGGAACGGGTCAGGGTCTGATCGCTACGAATCTCAGGGATGCGCCGAACGCCTTCGCGGGCCGGGCGGGACGACCGTCACTTTCGCAGTCGCTGTTGCCGTATCCGTGGGACCGGTTGCCGTCAGAGTGTAGGTCGTCGTTTGCGTCGGCGTCACGGTCACGGATCCCGATGCTGGCTGCGATCCGAGGCCGTTGTCGATGGAGACGGACGTGGCGTTCGAAGTCGACCACGTCAGCGTCGTCGATTCTCCGGTGACGATCTCCGCCGGCGATGCCTTGAACGTACTGACGGTAGGCGGAGCGCCGGCGGACGTTCTCGTGGCGTCGAAAGAGGCCTGATCGCCGAAGGAATCGAGGATCGTACCCGAGACCGAGTTGCTGCCGAACGTGACCGCGAACTGAGCGACGCTGCCGCCGAGCGGCGTGGTCAGGTTGAGCGTGCTGCCGGAAAGCGTGCCGTATAGGGGGAGAACCTCTTGGCTCACGCTGAAGATGAGGCAATTGCCGAAGCCGTCCGAGCTTATCTGCAAGGGGTTCTGGAAGACCAGGGCCCCGGAGACGTCGTTCCCCGACTGCACAAGCGAGAGCGACGCCGCGTCACCATAGGAGAGGGCTCCGACGTTGAAGCAGAAGAGGCCGTCGTTGTCCGTCTCGCTGTAGCTGCCTGAGTACGTGCCGGCGAAATCAGAGGCCGGCGTCGCCGTACTGCTCCGTGTGAGGTTGAACGTGCCGGCCGTCGAGGTCAGGCTGGCGCCGGAGACGGTTCCGCTGAGGGTGCCGTTGCCGATCGTGACGCTGATGGGAAACTCGAACGAGCCGGATGGATCGAAGACGCCTCCGGTGAAGGTCGAGCCGGAAACGGTGCCGGCCGTGGCCAGAGACATCGTCAGTGTCGCGAGCTTGTTGCAGTTCTGATCGTAGAGGGGGACGTTTTGCATCGTGAGCACGCCGGCGGCGCTGCTCCCGGTCTGCGTCAGACCGAGCGTCAGTGCGCCCGCGTAGGCTTGCGTCCCGCCGTTCGCGCAGTGGTCGGTGAGGCTGAAGGTGCCGGACCAGCTCCCGGTGATGTCCGCCGCCGGCGGGGTCGCCGCGGCGCGCGACAGGGTCACCGTCCCGGATCCGCCAAAGTTGTTGGACAACTGCACGGTGAGGTTGTCGCCGTCGACATTCCCGTTGAACTGCGTGCCGTTCGAGTCATTCGGGTGCGCCCAGACGACGCTGGTGCCGTTGACGAGGCCGACGATCGCGCGGGTGATCTCCTGGTTGGTGGGAGTGCAGTTCCCGTTGAAGACGAGCACGTTCGTGCGGTCCATCCGGCCGAGGAGGGACGTCCCGGTCTGGAGGAACGTGACGGCCACGTTGCCGCTCGAAGTGAAGGTCTTGTTCTGGCAGTTGCTCACCTGAATGCTGGTCGAGTAGGTACCGGTCCAGTAGCCAGTGAGGCCGCTCTGGGCGCTCGCCGAGGCGGCGGCCAGGAGGGCGATGATGATCATGGAGAAAGGAAGACGCGGGATTACGGATTTTCGGCCGAACATGCAACCTCCCATCGGTCTCGACACCTGTCGGTATGGCATTTGACGCCACCGGACCTCGAACGTTTCACCGCGGAGGCACCGGCTCGCGCCTCGGCGTGCATTATGCCCTGCTACAAGGCTGTAACGATGTGAGGTAAGTCTCGACCGGAAGACAACGGATGCCGTCGATCAGCAGCTCGTCGCGCCCCCGATAGAGCAGCAGCGCTTGCGCTTCCGGATAGTCCGCGACGAACGAGCGGAGTGGGAGAAGGTCGCCGGAGCGAACGGTTGCCGAATTCTGCACTTCGATGGCCGTGAAGCAGTGATCTCCGTAAAGGACGAAATCGACCTCGACGCCCGAGCGCGTTCGCCAGAAGAAGAGTCTGTTGTCTCCGGTCGAGTAGGCGATCCATGCCCGGAGATGCTGCGCGACCAGTCCCTCGAGGGCCGCCCCTTCGATCTCCGCAGGGCGATCCAGGGGGCCTCGGGGTCGCAGCGAACGAAAGACGCCGGCGTCGAAAAGGTAGAACTTCGGATGCTGCGATGTCTCTCTCCGCGCGCGGCGTGTGAAGACGGGGAGCCGGAAGGCGAGCAGAAGATCCTCAAGGACCTCGATGTAGCCGGCAATCGTCTTCCGCTCGGCCTGGCACTCCCTGGCGAGGTTGGCGACGTTGAGCGCCGATCCGTGCGAGAACGTGACGGCCTCGAGAAACCGCGCAAACCGCCCAATGTCCCTGGCCCATCCTTCGAGCTTGACCTCTTCGTCGAGATAGAGCGTGGCGTATGCGTGAAGCGTTGCGATCGGGTCGGATGACGCGACGACGAGCGGCAGCATGCCGATCTCGAGAGCGCGCCCCAGTCCAAACGCGGGGAGCTCGCCGGCCATGAACGGGTGCATCGTCAGATTCAGGGCCCGCCCCGCGAGAAGGTTGACGCCGCCTCGGCGCAACTTGCGCGCGCTCGATCCGGTCAATAGGAATCGTCGCCCTTCGCTCGATTCCATCAGGTCGTGGACCACATTCAGCAACTCCGGCACGCGCTGGACCTCATCCACGACCACGTCGCGTTGCCGGGACCCTTCCACAAGATGCCGCAACCGTTCCGGATGCGCGCTCATCTCCCGGTAGGTCTCGGGTTGAAGGAGATTCACCCAAAGGGCGTCGGGGAGCGAATGGCGAAGCCATGTCGACTTGCCCGAGCCCCGAGGGCCGAAGACAAAGGCACTGCTCGCCGGAAGGTTGAAAAATCGACCCAGTAATTCCATTCTGGGACGCAAAATGGAATTAGCGGTACCGAAATTCCGGCGCTCTACAAGTGCGCGTCATCTGGATTGCCCGCAGCACCATCGCCTCTTTGACCTCCTTATCTCCCGAGCCATGGCGCCGCTGAAGGACGCACGTTCGGTCCCTTGGTCCTGTCCGAGCGCACGTTGGCGGTAGAATATCCGGCACCGAGGAGGACCATGCAAGGCATTCATTTCGTTACCGACGACAAGGGCCACAGGGTGGCAGTCCAGATTGATCTCGCGCAACATGGCGAACTGTGGGAAGACTTCTACGATGCCCTCACCGCGGACGCGCGACGCGGCGAGCCGCGCGAATCGTTCGATGATGTAGAGCAGCGCCTCATCGGGGAAGGCAAGTTGCGTGGCTGACTATCGGCTGACGATGAGCCGATCGGCCGTCAAAGAGTTCGAAGCACTCCCGAGCAACGTCATCGAGCGCGTCCGCGAGAAGATTCGCTCGCTCGCCCGCGACCCTCGCCAGCCCGGCGCGAAGAAGCTGCAAGGCCGGCCGGAACACCGTGTTCGGGTCGGCGATCATCGGATCCTCTATACCATTGACGATGTTGGGCAGGTTGTGGACATCACCGCAATCAGCCACCGCGGCGACGTTTACCGATGAGCTGCCGTCTTCGGCCCCGCACAAGAAGGTCTCGTCACGCCCGCGCGGCCATCCCCATTTGACCGCCCCGTCTCCCGACTGCACGGCGCGGCCACTCTCGATTTGAGACGCCCACCGAGGTATCCTCGGGAAGTGCGATCGACGATGGATGATCAAATGCTCGAGGACTACGGTCATCTCGATGGTTGGGAGCGGGGCCGATTCCGGTTCATTCCTCGCGGCCAGGTTCGCCTCGACCCGGACGTCCAACTGCACTTCGAGACCTCCGAGGAGGTCAACGAAGCGTTGCGGTCCCTGATCGCCGAGGGTCGCGTCCCCAGCGTGCCTCGGAAGTAATCCGTGCCTACCTCCCCAACTCGTACAAATACTCAACAAACGACATCGCCGCTCCGTCGAAGCCTTGCACGTTCGGGTTTTCGGAGTCGATCACGTAATACTCGTCCGGCGCATGCGCCCCGCTGCCGTGGCCGAGGCCGAAGTGGCCGGCGGCGAGCTGGAGGGGTCTATCGGTGAACACGTAGCCGGGATACGAGCCGGCATTGCGAGGCCAGAGCACGGGATCGATGCCGGCGCGCTTCAGGACCGCGACCTGGGCCTGGATCAGCGGAGCGGTCGCGGCGGTGCTGGTCGGATCGTAGCCGCCGGTCACGTTGACCTCGATGTCGCCGAAGCCGCGCTTCGCGAGATGTGCTTTGAGCGCGGCGACGGCATCCGCCATCTTCATGTCAGGCACGAGGCGCATGTCGATCTTCGCCACGGCGCGGTGCGGCAGGATCGTCTTGCCGCCAGGTCCGGTGTAGCCGCCCACGAGGCCTTCGATGTTCACGGTCGGCTGCGATTCGAGCCGCTCGTTGGCCTGCAGCCACGGGAGGTCGTCGATCCAGTGCTGCACGCCGAGCTGCTTCTTCGACTGTGCCTCGCTGCGCCGCTTCGCGGCCTCGGCGATGATCGCCTTCTCGTCCGCGCTGAGCGGCCGCGGCTTCGGGTAGTCGTCGATCGCAATCGTGTTTCCATCGGCGGAGACGAGCGTGTCGAGCGCTTTCACAAGATGCCACGCCGGGCTATCGACCATGGCCTTGAGCGAGGAATGGATGTCCTTTGCCGGACCGCGTCCCCATTTCTCGCCGCTCGACACGAGCTCGAGCTCGACCACGCCCTTCGCGCCGAGGCTCACCGTCACGATGCCGTCGAGATCCTGCGACGCCGAGGGCATGAAGACGCCCGAGCATTTCCGGAGCGCGGCTTCGACCTCGGGCCGGTGCACGAGCTGGCCGATGTGCGGCGAGCCGATCTCTTCCTCGCCCTCCGCGACCAGGATCAGGTTCACCGGCATCTTCTTTCCCGCGCCGCGAATCGCGTGCAGCGCCGCGAGGAACGCCGCCTCCGGCCCCTTCTGATTGACCGCGCCGCGGCCGACGATGACCTTGCCGAGCCCGGGCTTGTCGACCAGCCGCGCCTCGAGCGGCGGCGAGGTCCACTCGGCAGGATCGAACTGCTTCACGTCGTACATGAAGTAGAGGCCGACCGTCTTTGCCGCGCCGGCGTCGAGCGTCGCAAAGACGCCCGGCTTGCCGTCCGTGCTGATGACGGTCGCTTGCTGGAATCCGGCGTCGCGCAGCAAGCTCGCCATGCGCTCCGCGCCGGCGGGATAGTTGCGATTCTCGGCCGCGATCGATGGGAGCGCGATCCAATCCTGCAATCGCTTGACCGCCTCCTCGTGCCGCTTCGCGATCTCGCGTCTGATATCGCCGAGGTCATCGGCGGCATAGGACTGAAACGTGATTGCGGCGGTCGCGAATACGGCGATGACGGTTGCGATGGTCCTGCGGTTCAAGGACGAGGTCATGTTGCGCTCCGTTCGTTTCGAGTTTGCGTGGGCGGGGATATTACCTCGCGAGGATGCCGAGGGGTACTCGATCGTCAACGCACCATCGCGACCGCCGCGACGAGCGAGCCGCCGAAGAGCACCACCAGGACGGCGAAGCGCCCCCCACAAGATGCGAAGTGCGAGACGCTGAGGTCGTGATGCCCTGGCTGCCTCTCGCCGCAGCGGGCGCAAAAGACATCCGCCAAGTCCGCACGGCTCGGTGATCCGTTGTGCAGACTCCCCCTCGCCGTGTGTACACATC
>DASQGS010000512.1:0-2586 GCA_035632455.1 Thermoanaerobaculia bacterium
TGTGGGCGCAACCAGAAGAGCCGTCACCGCGAGTTGAAGGATGCCGTGGGTAGTGGCCATGTTCGCCTCCAGGCCGTTACGCGGAAGCGGGAGGAAAACCGGCTCACGGCGATAGAATCGGTGCGGGGTGCGCCAGTGCCCGCCTCTTCACATCACGACGTGACGGAGCTGCTCAACGCCTGGAGCGGCGGCCGTCACGAAGCGCTCGACGAGCTGATCCCGCTCGTGTACGACGAGCTGCGCCGGATCGCGCGGCGGCAGATGAAGCGCGAGCGTGCCGGAGCATCCTTCCAGACGACGACGCTCATTCATGAGGCCTATCTGAAGCTCGTCGATCAGACGCACGCGCATTGGCGGGATCGCGCGCATTTCTTCGCGGTGGCGTCGCAGCTCATGCGTCGCATCGCCGTCGATCACGCGCGTGCACGCCTGGCGGACAAGCGCGGCGGCGGGCTCGTTCAGGTCTCCATCGACGACGCGCCCGGCGAGTATCGCGATGAAGAGCTGCTGGCGATCGACGAGGCTCTCAGCCACCTCGAGCAGCTCGATCCGCAGCAGTGCCGCGTGGTGGAGTTGCGGTTTTTCGGCGGTTTGACGATCGAGGAAACCGCCGTGGCGATGCGGATCTCAACGGCAACCGTCAAACGCGAATGGTCCACGGCGAAGGCGTGGCTGTATCATGAGGTCACCCGGACACTGCGATGAACGCCGAACGCTGGGACAGCGTGAAGCGGCTGTTGCAATCGGCGCTGGCCCGGCCGCCGGATGAGCGCCAGCCGTATCTCGAGCGCGCGTGCGCAGGCGATGCGAGTCTGCTCGCCGAAGTGCAGTCGCTCGTCGCCGCCAACGCGCAGGCGGACAGCTTCCTCGACACGACTCCCGTCGAGCTCAAACCGGGAACACGCCTCGGTTCCTACGAAATCATCTCGATGATCGGGGCGGGCGGCATGGGAGAGGTCTATCGCGCCCGTGACACTCGCATTGGGCGTGAGGTCGCGATCAAGCGATTGCCGGAATCGTTCGGCCATGATCCTGATCGCCTGCGCCGCTTCGAGCGTGAAGCCCGCCTCGCCGGATCGCTGAATCATCCGAACCTCGTCACGATTCACGACGTCGGTACGCATGACGACGCGCCGTTCGTCGTCATGGAGCTGCTGAAGGGTCACACGCTGCGAGAGGAAATTGGACGTCTGTCGAATCGTAAAGCGATCGACTACGGTATTCAGATCGCGACGGGACTGGCCGCGGCGCATGAGCAGGGAATCGTGCACCGCGATCTGAAGCCGGAGAACATCTTCATCACCGATGACGGGCGGGTGAAGATCCTTGACTTCGGTCTGGCGAAGAGCGTCCCTGCCCCCCTGCAGAATCAACTGCGAGAAAGTGAGGCAACGCTCCGGCGCAATTCCGATCCGACACGCGAAGGAGTCATCCTCGGCACCACCGGCTATATGTCGCCCGAGCAGATCATCGGCGAGCCGGTCGACGCCCGCTCGGACATCTTCTCGTTCGGCGTAATTCTGTACGAGATGATCTCGGGTCGCCGGCTCTTCAAGCGGGCGTCAGCGATCGAGACGATGCACGCGATCGAGAGCCAGGGCACACCGGACCTCGGGAACGTTAGCCCGCTCCTGAATCGGATCGTGCGGCGCTGCCTGGAGAAAAAGCCGGGGGAACGATTTCAATCGGCGCGCGACACGGGCTACGCGCTCGACGATTTCGCAATGTCGCCGCAGGAGCCGCGGAAGAGATCGAGAATGTTGTGGGGATTCGCGATCTCTGCGGCAGTCCTTGCAATGGTCGCTCTTGGAGCGGCCATCTATCTCGATCATTCACGTCTGCCGGTCGAGCGCCGAGTGATCTCACTGATGCTCGACGGACCGGTACCGGCTCACCCCGCCGCCGGATTCGCCATCTCGCCCGACGCGAAGAGCATCGTCTATGTGTCCGGCACGCCACCTCGGCTGTTTCTTCGAAAACTCAGCGAATCCGAATCCACGGTCATCGCAGGGACGGAAGATGCCTCCTCCCCATCCTTCTCTCCGGATGGGCGGTGGATCAAGTTCATCAGCGATCACGCAAAGCTAATGCGTGTACCGAGTACAGGTGGAACGGCTCAGGTGATCGGTGACACCCAGTTCTATCAAGGGGCAGCTTGGATCGACAACGACACAATCGCACTTTCGCGAGATCCCGGCCTTGTGACTGTGCCGGTGACGGGCGGTGCTCCGACGGTCCTCTGGAGGTGTCCGAGTGGCGTCGGCCGCGCCAATCTAATCACGACGCTGCCCGGCAATCGGGCACTCATCGTGTTGTGGCGTGCCCCGAGATGGGACCCGAGTACCAGAACGATCGCGCTCCTGGATATGACGACCGGCAAGACAATGGAGCTTCTACAGGCAACGAGGGCGGCCTATTCATCGACAGGGCACATTCTCTTTGAGCGCCATCGCTTTCCGACGGTGAACGAAACCATTTACGCGGTGCCTTTCGACGTGAAGCGCGGTCGACTGAGCGGACCAGCCTTCCCGACGCTGACCGGAGTTCAGGCGTTCGAGAGCGGTGCAATGTGGGCCGTTGCCTCGG
>DASQGS010000513.1:0-5369 GCA_035632455.1 Thermoanaerobaculia bacterium
CCGTCAAGTTGGCCGAGTTGTAGTAAGTCGTGCCCACGATGCCTGAGGAATACAGCGTGCCGTTCCGATAGAGATCATACGAGGTCGCGCCGTTCGACGCGGTCCAGTTCAACCGCACTGCCGGCGAGTTGCTATCGCACACCGGGGCGTCGTTCGATAGCGTGAAGGGCCCAGGCCCTGTCGCGCAAATACTCGTTGGAATCGCAACCGAGATGGCGTTTGAGTTCGTTGCGCCGGACGAGTTTCTCGCCTGGACGAAGTACGTGTAGCTCTGCCCAGCCGTCAGGTTGGCCGAGTTGTAGTAAGTCGTGCCGACGATCCCTGAGGCATACAGTGCTCCGTTCCGATAGAGATCGTACGAGGTCGCACCGTTCGAAGCGGTCCAGTTCAACCGCACAGCCGGCGAATTGCTATCGCACACCGGCGCGTTGTTCGATAACGTGAAGGATCCAGGCAAGGCGGCGAGAAGCCTGCCAGGCCCGAGCGTAAGTAGAAGAAGGGACGCCAACACCGCTATGCGAACCGATACCCTCATCGTGTGCTCCCTCGATAGGCGCTTGCTGTCGCATGCCACATTGAGTGACAAACGCCACAATTGCTGGCCTTCACATATGCTTCAGGATGGGACGACCCCTCATCATGCTCTGCGCCAAACATAATACCATTTTTCCATCGCGGATTGCTAATGATCGGGTCACGAAAGAAGGAACGTGGGAAGCGACCGTCGGCTCAGTTAGTTATTAACAGCCGTGTGACGTACTGCCCGGCGTTCTGGCGAACAAGATCCCTCCCTGTCGCTCAGGAAAACACGGAAGCTCGAAGGTCTCTGCCGGACCGCTGCTCACCGGCTGCTCACTGCTTTGCCCTCGCCACCGCGCTCAGCTCCTGCTCGATCATGGGATTGCTCGGATCGAGCGTCCGGGCGCGCTGATACGAGGCGATCGCTTCGTCGAGGTGCTTCGTTGCCGCGAAGTACCTCGCCCTCATCAGGAAGGCTGCCCGGTAGATCGGAAGGACCTCGGTGGGGACGACGTCGTCGGGCTCGTAGGCCACGGTGCCGTCAACAAGGCCGCGGGTCTCGATCTCGAGCGGCGCGAGCGGCCTGAGCGTGTGGCCGGGCATGATCTGCATGACCACACCCCGAGGAACCACATCGTATGCCGCGGTCAACCGCTTCACGAGATTCTGATCGCGCGGCTCGCGGCTGAATGCCAGATCCACCGTGGCGTAGACCGGTCCGCGCTTGAGATGCTGCTCGATCATCGACATGATCAGATCATCCACGCGCTGATTGAATTGCTGTCGCAGCGCTTCGTTCTGCGCCCACTCGTCCTGCGCGTTCTCGAACTTGTCGACGAGCGGCAGGTAGGCATCGAGCTGCCCGCGCGAGGCGGCGACAAGTGCCGGATGACGGTGCTGGAGGTGCTCGAAGTACCACCTGCGCAGAAGGAATCCGGTCTCGACGACCTCGACGTCGGTCCGCCGCTTCTCCACTTCGATGAAATACATCATCGGCGAATAAAGCTCCCAATCGCCGGTGAGCAAAAGGGCGTTGTGCTCCATCGCTCGGAACGCATTTTCGGTGTAGTCCTTCGCTACCATGAAGCGGCTGCGATCGCGAAAGCGGTAGTTGAATCCGAATGCGATCACGGGCAGGACGAGAGCAGCGGTGGCGGCGATACGGGAAGCGGTTGGCGACTTCAGCATCGACACCAGCTCGCGTACGCCGCAGGCTGCCGCGAGTGTGACGGCGACGAATGTGGGCAGGAGGTAGGCATCCTTGTCGTTGACGATCGGGTAGATCATCACCCAACCGAAGTCGGCGGCGGCGACGAGCGCGAGAAACCAGAATGCCGTTCGATCGCGGCGGAAGAGGCGATACAGGCCGAAGGCCGCGAGGAGAAGCGCGAGCGGCAGCCACGGCGGCGACATCTCGCGGAGAAGGAACCTGACGAAGTCGTCGAGTTGCGCGGCCTGGCTCGACGAACTGATGTATGTGTGGTATTGCTGCGCCGTGACGTGCTGCAGGACGCGGCCCAGCGTGTTGGGATTGCTCCAGTTCATCACCGGCATGCGCGATGCCGCGATCGGCAAGTAGGCGTAGATCAGCAGCGCGGAGATGGAGATGGCCGCTGCGACGGCGAGTTGTTTCGAGCGGTAGAACGTCCATCCGGCGGTCCGGCCGACAAGGACGGCGATGCCGAGGATTCCAAGGCCAACGGTCACGTGATGAACGCCGAGGGCCAGGCCGAATGTGAGCGCCGCGGCGTACAGCCAGCCGATGAAGCGCGCATGATCGCGGCCAGGGGTTCCGCTGTTGGCGACGCGGCGGCGCCAGCTCAGCATCAGCCAGAAGATGGTCATCATCATCGCGGTGTTGAGCGCGTAGACCTCCGTCAGGGTCGCGTAAGCCCAGAGCGTGCGCGAGAACGCGAGGAGGAGGCCCGTCGCGATCATCAGCAGCGCGAGCTCGAATGACGTGATGGCTCGCGCCGGCGCGGGCGGGCTCGCCGGCTTGGCCTCGCGCTCGCGGCGCCGCCGCTCCTGCCGGCTGCGTCCTTGGTTCGGCGTCGTGAGCGGCGCTGCCGCGCGCGTGAGAGCGATCTCGGCGAACGCGAGCGCCATCATCGCGCCGGCGATGGCGGAGAAGAACGCGCAGGCCAGATTGGCACGCCACGCGACCGTGCCGATCGGGAAGAGGGTGGCGAGGTGGGTGAGCAGGAGAAACAACGGGAATCCCGGCGGATGGGCGTTGCCGAGGCACCACGCGGCGATCGTCAGCTCGCCGCTATCGACCAGGGCTACGGTCGGTGTGAGCGTCATCAGATAGACCGCGAAGGCGATGACGAAGACCAACGCAGCGGCGGCAACGCGGGTGAGAAGTGAGCCGTGATTTTCGATGGATTTCATGAGCGCGGCAAAGGTAGCACAAGGCAGAAAGCAGAAGGCAGAAGGCAGAAGTGGGGCGGCGCGAGGGAATGGATGTGAGTGTGAGTTCTTGTGCATCGTCGCACGTCCCGTTATCTCACCAACCAGTTCTGCCTTTTGCTTTCTGCCTTTTGCTTTCTGGCTTCCGCCGCGACACGAGCGGCATCATTCCGGCATACTGCCGCGATGCAGATTGCTGTGGCATTTCAGGGCGAGCGGGGCGCGTTCAGCGAGGCCGCCGCGCGCAAGCTGCTAGGGCCATCCATTGAAGTCGTGCCGCGCCGCAGTTTTGACGATGTCTTTGCGGCCGTCGCCAAAGGCTTGGCTACCTGCGCGCTGATTCCGATCGAGAACTCGCTCGCCGGGTCGGTGCTCCGAAACTACGAGCTCCTCGGCGAGTCCGGACTTCGCATCGCCGGCGAGGTGCTGCTCCGCATCAGCCACAGTCTCATCGGTCATCCCGGCGCGCGCCTCGAGGACATCCGCCGCGTCCTCTCGCATCCAGTGGCGCTCGCACAGTGCCAGCGGTTCCTCGCCGCGCATCCGGAGATCGAGGCGGCGGCCGCCTACGACACTGCGGGCAGCGTGAAGATGGTCATGGAGGCTCAGCGGCGCGACGAGGCGGCGATCGCCGGCGCGCCTGCGGCGGAGCTGTACGGCGGAACGATCCTCGCCGCCGAGATCGAGGATCATCACGAGAACTACACCCGTTTTCTGCTCCTGGCGAAGCCGGACGAGGTGCGCGCTTTCGTCGAGCGCCTCGGAGGCGGGCCGAGACGGACGACGCTGCAGTTCCGTACACCGAACCGCCCCGGCGCCCTCTTTCGCGCTCTCGCGGCGTTTGCCCTCCGCGACATCAACCTGACGAAGATCGAATCGCGGCCGATCGAAGGGCGGCCGTGGGAGTACTCGTTCTACGCCGACATCATTGGCGACGCCGAGGAGCCGAATGTAGTCCGCGCCCTCGATCACCTCCGGGAGATGTGCGAGACCGTGCTCGTGCTCGGCAGCTACGCGTCAGCGGATGGGTAGCCGGATGCGGCAGTCGTTGCCGCCGCGGGACGTCGCCGCCCCGCGGTGGCACTCGCAAGAACTCGATCGGTCGCTGCGCAACGTTCACGGATGCGACACCCGCCTCCGCTGCGAGGTGGGCTGGAGCTCGTAGACATCGCCGAGGCCCTTCGCAGCAATCAACACGTAGAGCCTGTCGCCGGCCTTGTAAACCCAGGAGTCGAAGATGTTGATGTAGGCGCTGCTCGGGTGGACGTAACCCTGGGGAGACAGATAGTAGTAGTGCGCGAAGTACTGGTTGACGTCGATGTACGCAACCTGTGATCCCACGACCTGGAAGAGGTACGTATTCCAGGAACCGAAATCGAGCAGTCCGGACACTGCGAGAAAGCCGCTGTTGTATCGCAGAGAGACCGGCGTGATGTTGATCGGGCCCACGTTGCCGTCAAGGCGCTCGATGTTGGGCGTTCCGATCCGTTGCTCAGTGTAGAGACTGCCAGCAGGAGAAAATACAGAGAAGGTCAGGCCTTTGCCTGCGAATGAGGAGTAGAAGTTGATTCCGTCGGTGGCGATCCCCTGGTACTTCCCGGATGGGGCATTGAACGTGGCCATGGGCGGCCCGCCGGATGCCAGCGCGTCGGCGGAGAAGATGGAGAGATTGTCGTAACCATCGATGACCGCGATGCGGCTGCCGTCCTTGCTCTTGGCGAAGAGCTGGAAAGCGCGCTGCTGCCTTGGCTGTGTGACCGGGTTGCCGGGATCAGTCACGTCCCAAACGTCTGTGCGCGTTGCATCACCGCCCGCCGCGACGAGCGCGTAATAGTGGCCGGCCGAGGTCTTGACCGACATGATGCGAAATGGAGTGAGATCGTCGCCCTCGGGGAAGTGTTGATGGAGCGAGGTCATCTGGCGGCCGTCCGATGTGCCGTCATCCCTGACCAGCCCCCAACCGAATGCGGAGTAGGCGAGATAGACAATGCCGCGGTCGTCCCAGTCGAAGCCGAAGAGCCGATCCTGACCGTCCATCAGGGGACAGTTCCATCCCGAGCCATTCTCGGCATAGAAGTACTTATCCCAACGGAGAAAGGTCTCAGCCGGAAGTGGGTAGCGTATGTTCCTTTGAATCGGCCCGGTCAGCGATGAGATCATGGTCTCGCCGGCGGCGAGGCGTGTGAAGAACGTATCGATGTTGTATGCGAAGAGCGCGCTTCCGATCAGGGTGTAGATGCGGTTTCTCTCAGGCGCGAACATGATCGTGTTGGCTCGTGCGGTGCGAAAAGACTGCTGGAAATCGCGTGTAGCCTGAGAGTCGAGATAGCGCCCTGTGAATGTGGCGATCGGCAGCGGATAGCCGATCGTCTTGGGCGAGGTCCCGTCGAAGGCTCCGGTACAGATAAGGCAGGGGACGTCGGTGTTGGGCGTCTTGGCCG
>DASQGS010000514.1:0-19089 GCA_035632455.1 Thermoanaerobaculia bacterium
CCCCGCGTCTCCGCGTGAACGATCCCAAGACTAGAGCGGAGCTCCAGGCGGACGAAGCCTGGTCTTGAGGACAGAGAATTTCAAATTTCTTAGGTAGCTTTAGCGAGCTTTCTCCATCAGACCCGCTTGGCTCGTGGCATCAAGAAACTCGTCGACCGCTTCCTGCGGAACCGGGCCGTAAATCGCCGAGAGCGCATCGCGAATCTCGCTCGTCGTTCGCGATCCATTCGCCAGGTTCATCGCCTCGTAGACATAATCGCCGCCATCCCCGAGAAGGCCTTCGAATTTCGGCAGGGCGAGCTTGCCGGTGCGCTCGCGCCCGAGGTGATCGCCCAACCAGTCGTAGCCGAACGCGGTGAGCGTCCCGCGAACGGCAGGATTGCGCCGGTAGACCGGGCCCGAAGGAGCCGGCGCTTGGCCCGGACTTGGGGCTACATGGTTGAGTGCCGCCATGAAAGCATCGCCTTCCAAGCGCACACCTGCCGGCAGGGGAAAGAAACGGGACATCGAATCGAGGACTCGCGATTCGTACCAATGCTGGAACCGAATGCGATTCGCAGCTTCCGCGGCGGTCAGAGCCGCGCGCTGCGCGAGAGTGTCCGCGGCACGGCGCAGAGCCGCCTCCTCGACGATCGCGAGAATGGCCGGCGCATCTCCTGCACTCGCGTTCGCCAGCACGAGCCCGCTGGCCGCGGCGATGAAGCCCGCCCGCTTCAGCTTCGTCGGATCGATCTTCGCCGGAGTGTCAGCGTTCGTGTGGATGAAGCGATCCGGCCAGTCGTTGAGGTAGATGGACGGAATCGACCACGAGCTGTCGCTGTACACCTCGTGGTCGCTGCCGAGCGTCAGCGGAACGAATGCCGCGCGCAGCGCCTCGCGTCCGCCCTCAGGCGCCACCATCGGCCACTTCGCCGTCCCGGTCATCGCGAACTGCGAGGACTGCTCGTCGACGAATGAGCCGATCTTCGCGGCGACG
This sequence comes from Thermoanaerobaculia bacterium, assembly GCA_035632455.1. Lineage (GTDB taxonomy): Bacteria > Acidobacteriota > Thermoanaerobaculia > Gp7-AA8 > Gp7-AA8 > DASQGS01. The sequence continues at coordinate 977 of DASQGS010000514.1, forward strand.
TCGTAGATGAACGACGGCAGGCTGGCCGGCCCGCGCGTGACGTGAAAGATCGTCTTCGTCTCGGCGCCGCCTCCGACCATGTCGAGATGAATCGCCGCCTTGATGTGCGAAGCGAGCTCCGGCTTTCCGTTGAGAAGGGCCAGCGTTCCTTCTACCTCCGGAGGCCAGACGAAGCGGATGGTGCGGCGAGGCTGCGCGATACGCTTTTCAAGGATCAGTTTCTGGAGTGTCCGTGCCACCTCGAGGATCGTGGCACAGCCGCTGGCGTTGTCGTTGGCACCGGGGCGTGGATGGTCGAGATGGCAACTGAAGACGATCTCCTCGCCGCGCACCGCGGGATCGGCGCCGGGGATCGTGGCCGTGGCGATGTCGTAGAAACCGGGCTCCAGTCCAGCCTTCACCGTGGCATGCAGGCGGACGCGATCGCCGCGCGCCAGTTGCTGCTGAAGCGTGCGAGCCTCGCCGAGCGAGACCATGAAAGCAAACGTTGGCACCGAAGAGAAGGTATCGAGATGCCCCCAGCGAACGAGAGTTTCGTCCTGCTTCCACCAGCCTGTGGGCTGATTCGGTGCATAGCTCACGATGCCGGCAGCGCCGAATCTGTCCACGGCCAGGCGCTGCACGGCGCTCGGCTGGGCGCCTGCCAGCACGATCTTCCCTTTCACGTCCTTGCCGGCGTAGTCGCTCTCCTTCGATCCTTCCCCGACATCGACGAGATCCGCGGTGACGTCGGCGCTCGCACTGTCCTCTGCCAGCGTGATGGGTGCGGCGTCCCAACTGGCCAACCGAATCGCCGGGCTCCCGTTCGCGTCGAGGCGCCACAGCTCGGCGAAATCGGCGTTCCATGCGGGACGGGAGCGCTGAGTTCCGTAGAAGATCCTGCCATCCGCCGGAAACTGCTCGATGTGCGCGTCCTGGTAGCCGTACTTCTTCAGCTCCGCCACGACCTGCTCACTGGCCTGATGGAATTCGCGCGAGCCACGCATCCGGTGCAAGCGTGAAAGGCCCTCGAGATTGCGTTTGGCCGACTCCCCGGAAAGCTCGCTGGAGAGAGCAGTGACTTGAGCGTCCGTCAGCAACGGAAGAGCGCCGGCTCCGAGCGGACCAACCAGCGGCGCGGCGAGAAGGAGAGCAAGCGCAGTGATCATCAATCGCATCGCGGGAGTGTGCCACAGACGCGCCGGCCGCGTGCGAGGAGCGGCTCGGGCTCAACGTTCTCCCGTCGTCATCGCAGGAACACGTAGCGCTCGCTGAGAGCCGTTCCGTCGGCGCGGTAGAACGTGATGCCGAGCATCCGATCCGTGATGTCGAGGATCGCGAAGCCGATCGTCGCGCGCACGCGCGACGTCGGGAAGAGCGTGTCATAGCGAAGGCCGATCGGCGAAATCGGTTCGGAGCCCGCGCCGCTGACGAGAAACAGCGGGCGCCGCCCTCGGGGACTCATCGGCCCGATGAGCTCGAGATGGTGATCGTGGCCGCAGATGTACAAGTCCGCGTGTCCTTCTCGCAGCAGCGGAATGAGTGCGCGCATCCGGTTTCCTTGGTCGCGCGGAAATTGGCCGTGCCACCCGGATGAGAAGATGACGTGATGCCCAACAACGATGTGCCAACCCTTGCCCTCTTGGAGCATGGCGCGTAGATCGCTGCGCACCTCGGAGGCTGACCTGCTACCTAGAACCGGCGAGCTCGCTCCCAGGACAATGGGAGTCGTGTCGATCATCGCGAACGTCGCGACGTCGCTACGGATGAGGTAGTCGCGCGCTGGAAAGACCCAATGCGGAACAGAATCGATTCCAACCTGAGCGCCGGGATCCCCATGACGGCAGGGATGCCAGCCGTTTTTCGTGAGCGTAGGCTCGCCGTAGTCGTGATTGCCGAGAACCGGATAGATCGGGATTCCGAGCGTGGAGAGCGTGCCGCGGATTCGATCCCACGACGGATCCGCCGGCGACGACACGCCGCAGGGATAGATGTTGTCCCCGGTCACCACGATCGCATCGAGCGGTGCAGTCGCGTGGATGCGCGCGAGGCCCTTCGCAGCCGCGGCGGGACCGGACCCGATGTCGCCGATCACGGCGATCCGAAGCGCCGGCCCGTGTTTGACAACCGCGACCTCGGGGACGCCCGCAGCCGCGGTTGCCGCGAGGAGGAAGGCGATCGGGATCAACGCGGCGCGGCGCACTCCGCGATTCTGTCACGGGTGTGGGCGCGCTGCTCAGCTCCGCGAGCTCCTTGCCTCGCGCGCACGATCCTGCTAAACGGTCGCCTCAAGGAGGGCTCGGCATGCCATTCGTGAAAATGTACTTGAGGAAGGGAAGGTCACACGAGGCGCTGCGAGCCATCGGCGACGCCGTTCATGGAGCGCTCGTGGCGCAGGCGAACGTGCCAGCGGACGACCGGTTTCAGGTGTTCGTGGAGCTCGATACGGATTGTCTCAGCGCGAATCCCACGTACGGCGGCGTCTCGCGCTCCGAGGACCTGATCATCATCGAGATCATCCTGAACAGCGGACGGACAGTGGAGATCAAGAAGAGTCTCTACGCAGACATCGTGCGGCGCCTCCGTGCGGCCTGCGACGTGCGTCCCGACGACGTCTTGATCTCGCTCGTCGAGGTAGCGAAGGAGAACTGGTCATTCGGAAAGGGGATCGCGACGTACGCGTAGGATGAGCAAGTCCTTGCCTGTCTGAGGTTTTTCTCGCTTACCAGCCTCGCTTTGTTAGAATGCACCGCATTTTTCCGCTTGTTTAGCTGCCCGCGTGACCTGTTTCCGCTTCACACGTCAAAAGGAAAACCTCTCGGTTTACACACGATATCTATGTCTCGAATTCTAGTGATCAGCCTCTTTGCCGGCGCCCTGTTCGCCACGTCCCTCGCGATGGCACAACCGACACCGGCTGGACAGCCCGACGCTCAGAAACCGAAGCCCGGCACCATCCTCGAGCGACCGAACAGCGGGAAGATCATCGGCGCGCCTGAGCCCGGAGTGCGCGTTCCCACCGGGACGGCACTCAGCGGACAGAAGATCGAGCGTTTCGAAGCGACCGGCAACGCGTCGGTAGCGAGCGACACCATCCGCGTTTACCTCGGCGTCGCGCCCGGCGAGACCTATTCACCGGAGCTTCTCCAGAAGAACTTCCTCAACCTCTGGCAAACCGGCTTGTTCGACGACATCCGCATCGAGGCCGAACAAGGCGAGACCGGCGTGATCGTGCGGGTGACGGTCAAGGAGCGCCCGCGCATCGGCGCAGTCGAGTACCGGGGAAACAAGGATCTGAGCACCTCCAAGATCAATGAGGCCCTCGAGAAGGAGAAGATCGACCTCCACGTGGGTAACACGATCGAGCAGACACTGGTTCGCCGCGCGGCCGAAGCGATCAAGAAAGCCTACGTCGAGGACGGTTTCGAAGGCGTCGGCGTCGAGACCTCGACCGAGAACATGCTCGAGCCGGGAGAGAAGAGAATCGTCTTCGTCATCGTCGAGGGCGTCAAAGCCAAGGTCGCGGAGATCGACTTTACCGGCAACAAGCGCTTCACCGCCCGCCGCCTTCGCATGGTGATGAAGGAAGTCAAGGGTCACAACCTCTACACCTGGATACGCAAGAAGGACCTCTACATCCCCTCCAAGCTCGACGAAGATCTCGAGCACCTGAAGAACTTCTACCAGGACTACGGCTACATGGACGTCTCGTTCGGCGACCCGCAGGTCGTCACCGTCGGGAAGAACACGAAGAAGCCGCGGGTGATGATCGTGATTCCAGTCAAGGAAGGCGCCATCCACACGTTCGGAGAGGTGTCGGTCACAGGCAACACCGTCTACACGTCCGAGCAGATCATCGGCAACTGGCCGCTGAAGAAGGGCGAGACGATCCGGCGCAAACCGATCCAGACCCGTCTCGACGCCTTTGGCGACGCCTACCGAGCCCGCGGCTACATCTACGCATACGTCAACCCCGAGTACGTGAACAAGCCCGGTAACGTTACCGACGTCAAAATCCAGATCTACGAAGGCGATCAGTTCCGCCTCGGACGCCTGGAATTCTCGGGCAACAACACGACCAAGGACAAGGTCCTCCGCCGCGAGATCTTCCTCGAAGAGGGAGACATCATGGACATGGAGACCTTCAAGCAGAGCATCTACAAGCTCGGGCAACTCGGATACTTCAAGGTGACCGAGAATCCTGATTTCAAGGTGAATCCGGAGACGAAGACGGTCGACGTCAGCGTCAAAGGCAACGAGGAAGGAAAGAACGACGTCCAGTTCGGCGGCGGCTACACCGAGGGCGGTGGATTCTTCGTGCAGTCGCAATTCTCGACCCGCAACTTCCTCGGCGAGGGTGAGAGCCTCGGCCTGAGCTTCCAGAAAGGCACGCGCACAAACCTCCTCAGCCTTTCGTACGCCGACCCCTGGTTTCTCGATACTCCCAACAGCCTCGGTATCTCGGTCTTCAACCGCGACACGCGCTATCCCGCCTCGGTCGGTTTCGAAGACCGCGGCAAGGGCGGTTCGATCTCCTACGGCTACCGCCTCCACCGCTTCGACAGCCTCTCCCTGGTGTACGGGCTCGAGCACACCAAGCAGCACTTCGAGTTCAACACCGCGCCCGACGACAACGGCAACGTCCCGATCCCCGACGTTTCCGACTTCGCGTTTGTCGTGTCATCGATCGGACCGGCCTATCGCTTCGACTCGCGCGACAGCCCATACGATCCGATGAGAGGAGGGCGGTTCGCCCTTGGCCTCACCTACTCCGGCGGCCCCCTCGGCGGCACGATCCATGCTTTCAAGCCGACCGTCGGCGCCACGAAGTTCTTCCATCTCTCGAAGAACAGCTCCATCAGCTTCAATGGCGAAGCCGGGTACATCTTCCCGCTCGACAAGAATTGCGCGAACACGTACGCCGAGCAGGCGTCCTTCAATAACAAGCTGTGCGTTCCTCAAGCCGAGCGTTTTCTCGTCGGCGGGGAGTACTCGGTGCGCGGGTTCCGCCTCGGCGACCTCGGCCCGCACGAGACCATCAACGGCCAGAGCATCGCCGTCGGCGGCTACAAGTACCACGTGGTCAACACCGAGTACATCTACAAGATCAACGATCCGCTTCGGGTCGTCCTCTTCGGCGACGGCGGGTTCTCCTACGCCAAGGCCGAGAAGTGGGACTTCAAGAAGACCCGGTTCGCCACCGGCGCCGAGCTCCGGATCTTCCTCCCCGTGTTCCAGTTCCCGCTGCGATTCATCTACGCCATCAACCCGGCCCCGAAGACTGGTGACAATTTCCAAAGCTTCCAATTCACGATCGGGAATACGTACTGACCGGCGGTGGATTTACCCGATGTTTTCGAGAGCCCACCCCCATTCCGAGAGACAATCGCTGCCCCGACGGGAAGGTCGAGGCGAATCAAAAGGAGATCTCATGAAGAAGTTTCTGGTTTCGCTTGCGGTAACGGCCATGGCCGCTCCCATGTTCGCGCAGGCGGCGGCGCCGTCGCGTATGGCGGTGATCGATGTGCAGAAGGTGCTTGCCACTTCAAACGCCGGCAAGGCTTCGTACGAAAAGCTGAAGAAGTTCCAGGAAGAGCGAGTCGCCAAGGCCCAGAAAATGGACGAGGAGATTCGCGGCCTCGAGAACGACGTCAATCAGAAGAAGCTGTCGCTCTCCGAAGAGAAGCTCACTGAGATGACGAAGCAGATCTCCGACAAGAAGATCAACATGCAGCGTTTCGCCCAGGATGCGGACCGCGAGGTCGGCGAAGCGCGCGACAAGGAGCTGCAGGCTCTCGAGGCCAAGATCAAGCCTGTCATCGATCAGATCGGTAAGGAAATGGGCCTCGCCGCGATCTTCAACAAATTCGAGTCCGGCCTTGTCTACGCTTCGGATGCCATCGACATCACCGATATGGTCATCAAGCGATTCAACGACGCCACCACCAGCGAGGCTCCTCCAAAGGCTCCGGCCAAGAAGTAAGCCGCGGATTTGACCTCATTCCACAATGCGAACGCCTCCCGCCTGGGAGGCGTTTTGCTTGATCCGCGCACCCAACCGCAGCAACTCGCGCGCCCTCGCATCCGGCCAGCATCGCCGAAAGACCGCTGCTACAATGCGCGGCCATGCCTGCGCTGACGGTGGGGGAGATTGTCGAGCTTGTGGGTGGCGACTATCGCGGACCGGCCGGCCGCGCCATCACCGGGGTGGCCACGCTCACCGAGGCCGGCGAGCGCGATCTGACATTTCTCGAGAATCCGAAGTACATCGCCGTGGTGTCTGAAACGCGGGCCGGCGCGGTGCTGGTGCCTCGGACGCTCGAGGGCGACGACGAGCGCTGGATTCGAGTGACGGCTCCGCGCGTCGCGCTCGGCGCGATCATCGAGCGTTGGTTCGCCCGGCGCCAGACGTTTGCGGGGATCTCCCCACTCGCGTCCGTCGCTCCCTCGGCGCGCCTCGGCAGCAACGTCGCGGTCGGCCCGTTTGCCGCCATCGGCGACGACGTAGTCATCGGCGACAACGTCACGATTTCTCCGCACGTCTCGGTCGGCGCCGGAGCGGTCATTGGGAATGACTGCCTGATCTACGCGAATGTCTCGATCTATGACAACGCCAGAATCGGCAACCGCTGCATCATTCACTCCGGCGCGACCATCGGCTCCGACGGATACGGCTTCGCGATTCAAGAAGGCCGCCACCGCAAGATTCCTCAGATTGGAATCGTCCGGATCGAGGACGACGTCGAGATCGGCGCCAACTCATGCGTCGACCGCGCCGCGCTCGGTGAGACCGTGATCGGCGAGGGAACCAAGGTCGACAACCTCGTGCAGATCGGACACAACGTCAAGATCGGCAAGCACTGCCTTCTCATCGGCCAAGTGGGGATTTCCGGCTCGACCGAGCTCGGCGACTACGTCATTATGGCCGGCCAAGCCGGCGCCTCGGGTCACCTCAAGATTGGGAGCTACGCCCAGATCGCGGGGGGATCAGGCGTGTTCGACGATGTTCCCGAGCGGACGAAGGTGTTCGGATGTCCGGCTCGTCCGCTCCGCGAGTACATGGGCCGCGAGCGGAATATCAAGAAGGTCCCGGCTCTACTCAAACGGATCGAGGCGCTGGAGAAAGCCTTGGGAAAGACACCCGCGAAACACGACGAAGAGGCAGGCGACGAGGGCTGATGCTCTCACGGCGTCTTCGCACGCCGCTTCATAAGAGAGGGACTCTGCATGTTGACGATCAACGAGATTATGAAGCTGCTGCCTCATCGATATCCGATGCTGCTGGTCGATCGCATCCTCGAGATCGAGGAGGGAAAGCGCATCGTCGGACTCAAAAACGTCACGGCCAACGAGGAGTTTTTTCAAGGGCATTTTCCGGGCGCTCCGGTGATGCCTGGCGTGCTGATCATCGAGGCCATGGCGCAGGTCGGCGCGGTCCTGTTCAATCTGGGCGTGCCGGATCGGGAGAAGAGGCTCTTCTACTTCGGCGCCGTCGACAAGGCGCGTTTTCGCCAGCCTGTGGTTCCCGGCGATCAACTCATCCTCGATCTCACGGTCATGCAGACGCGCTCGAACACGGCGCGGCTCCGCGGGACGGCGAAGGTGGACGGAGTGCTCGTCGCCGAGGCCGAGTTGCTCAGCGTCATCGTGGCCAGGCCGGAGTGAGCATGCCGCAGATCGACTCTACCGCCATAGTCAGCAGCGAAGCAGTCCTGGCCGATGATGTCGTGGTCGGCCCGTATTCGGTCATCGGCCCCGTCACGATCGGCGCCGGCACGGTGATCGGTCCGCACACGCGCATTGACGGCCCTGCGACCATAGGCGAGCGCAACCGCTTCCTCGGACAGTCTTCGATCGGCACGCCGCCACAGGACTTGAAATATCGCGGCGAGCACAGCGAGCTCATCATCGGCAATCACAACGTCATCCGGGAGTTCGTGACCATCAACCGCGGCACGGCCGGCGGCGGCGGCGTGACCACGATCGGCTCGTCCAACTTCTTCATGGCCTACTCGCACGTGGCTCACGACTGTCACATCGGGTCGAACACGATCTTCGCCAACAACGCCACTCTCGCAGGCCACGTCGAGGTCGGGGATCACTCCCAGGTCGGCGCGTTCTCTGCCGTTCATCAGTTCTGCCGCGTCGGTGAACATGCATTCATCGGCGGTGGGACGATGGCGACGCAGGACGCGCTTCCCTTCGTCAAGACCGTCGGCAGCCGTCCGCCGAAGACCTATGGGATCAACACCATCGGCCTTCAGCGGAAGGGCTTCGAGCCCGAAACCATCGAGGCACTGCAACGGGCGTACCGAATTCTTATCCGCTCAAAGCTGCCGTTGGAGGATGCTCTGTCGCGTATCGAGAGCGAGCTCGGACTTTTCCCCGAGGCCCGCTACTTCGTCGACTTCATCCGCAAGTCGACCCGGAGTTTCGTCCGATAAGCACCACGGAAATGTCAGGCGAAAGGACTCGGATTGGCATTGTCGGCACCGGCTATCTCGGCCGGCTGCATGCACGCGTGCTGACGGAGATGCCGGAGGTGGAGGTCGTCGGGTTCGTGGAACTGAGCGACGACATCGCGGCCGAGGTCACGGCGTCGCTGGGCTTGGCGAGAATCGCGTCGATCGAGGAGCTGGCGGAGCGTGTCGATTGCGCCGTTGTGGCCACGCCGACGACGCATCACTACGACGTGGCGCGGCGTGTGCTCGAAGCGGGTCGCGACGTTCTCATCGAGAAGCCGATTACCGCCGAGGCCGCCGACGCGCAACGGCTCATCGATCTCGCCGCCTCGCGCGGCCGGCTGATCCAGGTCGGACACGTCGAGCGCTACAACCCGGCCATCGTCGCCGTCGCGCCGCTGCTCACTGAGATTCGTTACCTCGAGGCGGAGCGCCTGGGCGTATTCGTGCCCCGCTCGCTGGACGTCGACGTCCTACTCGACCTCATGATCCACGACCTCAATCTCGTGCTGTCCTTGCTGGGCCACAAGGTGAGTGAGATCCGCGCGGTGGGTGTGCCGGTGCTGACGGACAAGGTAGACATCACGAACGTCCGCCTCGAGCTGGCGAATGGAGCCGTGGCGAATCTCACGGCCAGCCGCGTTTCCCAGGAGCGGGTCAGGAAGGTGCGGTTCTTCGGCAGCGACTCGTACATCTCAGTCGACACGAAAGAACAAGAAGTCAAAGGATACCGGCTCATCGATCGGGGCGGCGCGCGGGCCATTCAGCCTATCGACGTCGTCGTCCACAAGAAAGAGCCGCTGCGTGTCGAGCTGGAGAGCTTCGTGGCATCGGTCCGCAGCCGCTCCCGCCCTCTTGTCGCAGGGGAGGATGGTCTCGCTGCCGTGGAGCTGGCGAAACGCGTGGCAGATGCCATCGATCAGTCGGTGCAGCAGTATCGTGCCTAGGGCTCCCGTTAACGAAAGGGCGATCATGGACGTGCAAATCGGCATCATCGGAGGGTCCGGCCTTTACCAGATGGAGGGACTGAACGTCCTCTCCGAGCGCGCGATCGAGACGCCGTTCGGCGAGCCGTCGGATGCCTACCGCATCGGAGAGATCGACGGCGTAGGCGTGGCTTTTCTGTCCCGCCACGACCGCGGGCACCGCCTCATGCCCAGCGAGCTCAACTATCGCGCGAACATCTTCGGCTTCAAGGTCCTCGGCGCGCATACGATCCTGAGCGCCAGCGCCGTCGGATCCATGAAGGAAGACTACCATCCCATGGACATCGTCTTCCCCGACCAATTCATCGATCGCACGCGCCATCGTCCGGACACATTCTTCGGCGGCGGCATCGTGGGCCACGTCAGTTTCGCCGATCCGATTTGCATCGCTGTGTCGACGGCGATGGCTGACGCAGCGCGCGAACAAGGAGCGCGCCATCACACCGGAGGCGTGTACCTCTGTATGGAAGGGCCGCAGTTCTCGACCCGCGCGGAGTCGAACCTCTATCGCTCCTGGGGCGTTGACGTGATCGGCATGACGAACCTGCAGGAAGCGAAGCTCGCACGCGAGGCGGAGATCTGCTACGCGACCATGGCTCTCGTCACCGACTACGACTGCTGGCATGAAACGGCCGAGGCCGTCAGCGTCGAGCAGGTGCTCGGATATCTCAAGGCCAATGCCGAGATGGCCCAGAGGATTCTCCGAGCGTCGATCGCGAAGGCCGCCGCACGGGAGCGTACGTGTGCGTGTGCCAACGCGCTGCAATACGCGATCATCACGGATCCATCCAGGGTGCCGTCGAAAGTGAAGCAGGATCTCGCGCCCATTATCGGCAAGTACTTGACTTGAAGGTCGAACACGATTCGTCGCGTTATCGGAACGCGGGCGTCGCGTGTCGCAGACTCACAGGTCAATTCTCACCTCCCAGCGTGATTCCTCACACTTCTTGAATCAATGACCGCCATGCATGTTGAGGTGCGTCCCCGGGCAGCCCGCCGGCCGGACTGAGGAGATTGTCATGCACGACGTATTTCTGAAGATGATTGATGACGCTCACAAGAACGTCCACAAAACGTATCGAGGCGCGGAGCTGCTGACCGCGGACCGCGACCTTACGAAGATCGGTACCCCATGGAAAATGGTCTTTGAGGCTCCAACCGCACCTGGTGGCGCCGTGCTGCTCGAGTACATCGACGGAATGGGATTCAAGATTCCGCAGCCGATGCCGCGGCCGGTAGGCGTTCGGCCGATTCACGTGCCGCTGCTCCTCGCGCTGGACAAGGCCGAGGAGCTCGTGAAGAAGCAGGGCGTGCCCTCGCCTTACATGCACATCGCCCTAGACTTCGTGCTCAACCCGAATGTCACAGAGCCGCACTACGTCTTCCAGACCGTGAGAGACGTCGCGTTCGTTGGAACACACACAAAGACGGTGGAGGTCGTACCAGCCGACGTCTTCGTGCCCGTTCCGGCTCACGCCTAAGCGCGGCGGAGCGCGGCCACTCCGGCCGCGCTCCCGCCTCCTGACGCTTGGCAAACCGAACCCGACCGGCTACTCTCCGCGCGGCATTCGTCGCGAAAGGCAGGAAGAATGAGCATTCTCGTGGTCGGCAGCGTGGCGTTCGATGCGATCAAGACTCCTTTCGGAACGGTCGATCGCTGCCTGGGCGGATCGGCCACATACTTCTCAGTGGCGGCATCGTTTTTCTCAGCCGTCGATCTCGTAGCCGTCGTCGGCGACGATTTCGGCGATGACGAGCTAGCCGTTTTTCATGGGCGCAACATCAACCTCGACGGACTCCAGCGCGTCGCCGGCGCGAAAACGTTCTTTTGGAGCGGCGAGTATGGATTTGATCTCAACGTAGCGAAAACGCGCGATACCCAACTAAACGTGTTCGCGGAGTTTCGTCCACAGTTGAGACCCGAGCAGCGACAGCCCGACCTGCTGTTCCTCGCGAACATTCACCCGGAGCTGCAACTGGACGTACTGAAACAATGCCGCCGGCCGCGGCTCATCGCGCTCGACACGATGAACCTCTGGATCGACACGAAGCATGGCGAGCTCGAACGGGTCTTTCGAGAAGTCGATTTGGTTGTGATCAACGAGGCCGAGGTGCGCCAGTTCACGCGCGAGGCCAACCTGGTCAAGGCCGCGCGCCAGATTCTCGCGATCGGTCCGCGGACCATCGTCGTCAAGCGGGGAGAGTACGGGGTCATGATGATCACCCGCGAAGCCGTCTTCGCCGCTCCGGCCTACCCGCTCGAGAATGTCTTCGATCCCACAGGCGCCGGCGACACTTTCGCCGGCGGATTCCTCGGATTCCTCGCTTCCCGCCGTGAGCTGAGCGATCGCGAGCTGCGCCGGGCCATCGTATTCGGCAGCGTCCTGGCCTCGTTCACGGTTGAGAAATTCTCACTCGACCGTCTGCGAGAGATCACCATCTCCGATATCCAGGAGCGCTATCAGGACTTCAAGTCCCTGACCCACTTCGACGACTACGACCGGTAGGGCATCTGCGCTGGCGCCGGCTCGACCGCTGACACACATTTCTGATTCACGACCAGAACCGGACAGCCGGCGTGGCGTGTGATGTCGTCCGGAGTCGTTCCGAATACGGTCTCTTCCGTGAACCGCCCCTGCGACGCGCCGATGACCACGAGATCGCTGCGGTGCTTTCTCGCGAACTCGATGATCGACTCGTTTCGCTTGCGACTGAGGGTGAGCTCCTTGTACATGGCGTTGTCGCGGGCCTTTTCCGGAACCCATCCGCGAAGCCGGTCGAGCTCGCCCACGAGCGGCGCCGGCTCTTCGTCGGCGTCGATAATCAGGAGATACGTGACGAGGCCATCCATCTTCGACGCCAGAACCGCAGCGTACTCCGCGGCCACGCGCGCTTCCTCGGAGTACACGACCGGGCAGAGAATGCGCTGATACCCGCCTCCGGCCTTCTCCGATTCGCGCACGGCGAGCACCGGGCGATCGCTCTTCCGGATGACGGCTTCGGTCACCGAGCCGAGGATCATTCGCCTGAATCCGCTGCGTCCGTGCGTTCCCATCACGATCCAGTCGATACCGGCCTCGGCGGTGTAAGCCAGGATGGCTTCGACCGGTGAGTCCACGGCGACACGGACATCGCAGTCGAGCCCGGACGGAAGGTGCTTCTTCGCGTATTCCGCGAGACGCGCCTCGGCGGCGCGGACGCGCTCGTCGATCTCACTCGCGTATGGGAAGGCAGGAACGGCCGCCGCATCGATCGGCGGCAGAAATGTATCGGCATAGAGAACCGAGAGATGAGAACCGAAGTGCGTCGCGAGCGAGGCGGCGTGCTCGAGTGCCACGGTCGCGGTGTCGCTGAAGTCGGTTGGTACCAGGATGTGCTTTGGTCGAAGGGTTTCCATGATCGCTCTCCAGTCGTGCGTGCGCTCCTCGCGGGGCGCCTCAATCACTGATACGCGACGCACGCGAGCGTGGCGATGACTCGGGTCACGAGCGGGAGTGACCGCGATCAAGACGCTCAGCCGCCGGACTCCGGCCCGATCGAGGCCGGAAGTGTCGTCAGACCAAACCGTTCTGGTAGGCGTACGCGACGGCGGCGAACTTCGTGTGGACATCGAGCTTCTCGAGGATCTTTTGGACGTGGTTGCGCACGGTCACGGGCGAGATCCCGAGTGCCTCGGCGATCGATGGCGTGGGAAGGCCTTCAGCCAGACAGCGAAGTACCTCGCGCTCGCGCTGCGTCAGCTCGTCGGCCGTCGGCACTCGAGCTCCCGCACCCGCGCGGCCCTCGGTTGCCGGGGTCGGGCTGTCCGCCGTCTTCGCAGCTCCGCCGTTCGATTCCCGCCGCTCCATCACATGCACGATCGTCGACTGCGCCGGACGCGAGGCTGGAAGGACGAACGTGTGCATCGTGACAAGCTGAGATACGCCGTCGCCGGTCCGGATGGAAAGGGGGAAATCGCGAACGGGATCTTGTGAGGTCATTCGCGACTGATACATGATCGGGCAATGGGAATAGCAGTGAATGTTGCCGTGGGCGTCGCGTCCGCACATGACCTCGAAGCAGGGCTTGCCGATGACCTCCTTGGCGCGCCGGCCGACGAGGTTCTCGCATCCGCGATTCCAGAAGATGATGCGGTCGGTCCGATCGATCGCAAAGGCGGCGACCTCGGCATGAGAAAGCTCGTCGAGAGAATCGATCGTGTCGCACCACTGGGCCATACTGGTCATGGGTTCTTCGCTCCGAATCGCAGAATGGTGGTCATCGGCTGCGTGCCAGCCGGAAGGGATTAATAAAGGGAGGGAGACCCGCTTCGTCGGCGCACGGCCGGCAATAACCGTGCTCTGGGCGAAACGCCCCGGGGCGGGCAGGCGTTCCCGCCGGACGGGGCTGAGGAGGGGCGCAAACGGCAAGCATCGGCTCTGGCTCGAGCCGCTGCACGCCGGGAATGACAGGCGACGAAGTGGTGGGTCTCCCTCCACATCCCGTTCTGACCGTGTGCAACTTGCCGTTCACGACAGGAAGATAGCCGGATATCAACCAACGCCGGATGATTCCGGTCATGGAGCCCTGTGATTCGTGTCACTCAAGAGTTCTGCCCATCAATCGAACGGTTTCGGTGCCTGATCTCGCGGTGTAGGAACGGGCCCGAAAAACAGCCGTCCGGCATGAGCCGCGCGCTCATGCGGACGAAGGAACGGCCACTCGCGCGGTTAGACGCGTCTTGGGGAAGGCATGTACTGGATGGGTAGTCGGAACTGGAGGGGGAGACAGAGGGGCGCGGATTGTGGGCGTGCGGACGAGACGTAAAAGCACGCGCGTGTGGCTGCGAAATCAGGAACGATTGCGTTGCGACCAGCCGGCGCGGATGCGCTCGCCTCTACGCGACCAGCGAGGGCCGTGGAGACAAACGCGCTGGCGTCCGGCGTCGCGGTCAAAGCGAAGGGCGGCGCGATGCGCAGGAGGCGCCGCTGCAGCAGCGTAGCAATCGAAACGGGAGTCATATTTGCAGCGCATTCTGCGGGCCCTGCGCGTCACCTTCGGGTGACTCGCGCCTCGACTCGTAGTGATGATTGTCACATCGAGACGCGCTGTTCATGCGATGCCGGACGGTGAGATCCGCACCCTTTCTGAAAACCCCGCCCGCCTGCTGAATCAAGCCTCACCGGCTACAAAGCTCGGTCATAACAACTTGTCCGCGGCCACGCCGGTCTTCGCTGCTTTCTCCCTTACAATTCGCGGCGCGAGGAGCCAACACGATGACGCTACGATTTCCCGCAGTCGCCGTTCTGCTGCTGCTTTCTGCTGCCGCGCTCTTTGCGCAAGACGCGGTTCCCACGCCTGAAGAGTTTCTTGGTTACAAGCCCGGAGAGCGATTCACGTCGTGGGACCGCATCGTCGATTATTTCGAGTCACTGCCGCGGACTTCGAATCTGATCACCGTCGAGAAATTCGGCGAATCCTACGAAGGGCGTCCCCTGATTCTGGCGGCGATCACGTCGCCGAAGAACCGCGCCGCGCTCGAGGCCATCCGCCAGAATGTCGTGGCCCTCGGCGAGGCAGACACGACGACCGAGGCGCGCGCCGCCGAGATTGCCAGATCCACTCCTGCCATCGTGTGGCTCGCCTTCGGCGTCCACGGCAACGAGTCCTCCTCCGCCGAAGCCGCGATGCAGGTGGCCAGCACACTCCTGCACGACCCGGAATCGCAGCAGATCCTCGACAACTGCGTGGTCCTCATCGATCCGCTGCAGAATCCCGACGGCCGCGAGCGCTACATCCAATGGTTTCATCGCATGCGCGGAGCGAGGCCCGACCCGAACCCCGACGCGTTCGAGCACAGCGAGCCTTGGCCAGGCGGGCGGTTCAACCATTACCTGATCGACATGAATCGCGATTGGGCCTGGACCTCACAGCGCGAAGTGCAGGCACGCGTCGCCAAGTATCGCCAGTGGAATCCGCAGGTCTACGTCGACTTCCATGAGATGGGCTGGCAGTCGAGCTACTTCTTTCCGCCTGACGCGACTCCCATCAACATGAATCTGCCGAAGGACGTGGAGAAATGGCTGGAGGTCTTCGGCCGCGCCAACGCCGACGCCTTTTCGAAGAAGGGATGGCCGTTCTTCGTCGCCGAGCGCTTCGACCTTTTTTATCCCGGATACGGTGACTCCTGGCCGGCCCTGCACGGAGCGATCGGGATGACCTATGAGGTGGCCGGGCATGGCCGTGCTGGAACCGCGATCAGGCGTGAGGATGGGACGACGCTCACCCTCTCCGACCGCATCGCCCGTCACTACACCACGGGAATGACCACGCTGCGCACGGCGGCGGCCCATCGCGAGGACCTGCTGAAGTACAGCTACCGCGCGGCGCGCGGGCAGCTCGACGCTGGGAAGAACACATTCCTCATTCTGCCCGGCTCGCCGAATTTCGATGCCTTGATCGACGTGCTGCGGCGCCAAGCCATTCGCATCGGTGTACTCGCCGCGCCTGCGACGCTGCGCGCAACGCGCGTCGACGGCGACACCGCCGACAACCACACGTTCCCCGCCGGCACGGCGATAATCACTACGCATCAGCCGCTCGGCGGTCTGGTGCAGACGTTGATCGAGAGATCCCCTGCGTTCACGAAGGGGTTCCTTGAAGAGCAGCGCGAAAAGACCCAGGCCGATGAGAGCGATGACTTCTACGATCTCACCTCATGGTCGCTCCCGCTGGCCATGAACGTGGAGGCATGGGTGACTGCAGCGCCGATCACGAGCGACGTGCGGCCATACCAGAGATCCGCGTCAGCGGCGTTCCGCACCGCTTCTTATGGCTATCTCGTCGATGGGCTCGATCCGAACATCTATCGGCTCGCCGGAGCGATGCTGGCCGAGGAGGTTCGATTCAGCGTCGCCGAGAGCGACATCGTCGTCGGAGAGCGCACCTTCGCGCGCGGCACGCTGATCATTTTCAAGGGGAGCAACCGTGCGGACCTCGATCCGCTGCTGGAGCGGCTCGGACGTGAAACCGGCGTGACGCCGTTCCCGCTGGCGACCGGTTGGTCGGGTGGGACCGCCCTCGGCTCCGAGAAGATTCACTACGTCCAGAACCCGAAGATCGGGCTGGTCGGCGGACCGGGAACGGCATCGACCTCGTACGGCATGCTCTGGCATACGCTCGACATCGACACGCCGATCCCGCACTCGAACCTCTCGTTCGACGCGCTGCGAAACCTCGACCTCTCGCACTACAAGGTGCTCGTCTTTCCCGACGGCGAAGGCTACGCCGAAAAACTCGGCAAGCGCGGAGTCGAAAAGCTGCAGGCATGGCTCCGCGGTGGCGGCACGCTGGTCGCGGTCAAAGGAGCGAGCGCATTTCTTCGCGAAAAGGACGTCGACATCTCGAAGATCAAGCCGTGGGCACCGCCGAAGAAGAAGGACAAGGACGACGAGGCGCCGGCCACCGACGAACACTACAACGAGCCCCGAATCCCGGGCGCGACACTTCGGACGGCGATGAACGAGCGAAGCTACCTGACGTTCGGCGTGCCCCGCGCGCCGATGGCTTTGATCGAAGGCTCGCTCGTCCTCAAGCCGGTCAGCCATAAGGTCGACAACATCGTGACCATCGACTCGAAGAATCCACTCGTGGCGGGTGTGGCCTGGCCTGAGTCGCTCGATCGGATCAAGGGCGCGGCGTACCTGGTCAACGAGCCCTACGGCAAAGGCACCGTCATCACCTTCGCCGACGACCCGCACTTCCGGCTCTTCTGGCGGGGAACACTACCGCTGTTTTTGAATGCGGTGTTGTATTCGCCAAGCTTTCCGCGGGAGTAACAATCATGCCGCACTCGCCGCGCGGCGGTAGATCGCTTCGTACTCGCGGGCGGAGCGGTCCCAGGAGAAATCGGTGCGCATGCCGTTCTGCTGAAGCCGTCGCCAGACGCCGGAATCCTTGAAATTGAGGATGCCGGTCCACGTGGCGGCGTAGAGATCCGCGGGCGATGGCGTGACGAAGCCGAAGCCGTTCGCGACGTGCGCGTTCGAGCCGTCATAGGGAATCACGGTGTCAGCCAGGCCGCCGGTGAGACGGACCACCGGCAGCGTGCCGTAGCGGAGCGCGTACATCTGGCTGAGGCCGCACGGCTCGTAGAGCGACGGCACGAGAAGCATGTCGCAGCCGGCGTAGATGCGATGGGCGAGCGCGTTGTCGAAGCCGATCGTGACGCTGCATGCCTCGCGATGCTCTGAGGCGACTCGCTGGAATTCACGCTCGAGATGCGACTCCCCGCTTCCGAGGAGAACGAACTGCGCGCCGGCCTGGAGGATTCGCGGCAGAATCGGCGTCAGGAGCTGAAACCCCTTCTGTTCGACCAGCCGTGAGACCGCACCGATGAGCGGCGTCCCGGCCTGGTATCTCAGCCCACTCTCACTCACCAGCGCGCGCTTCGCGATCTCCTTCCCGCCGAGAGTGTCGCGATCATAGCTGGCTGGCAGGTGCTTGTCGGTTGCCGGATTCCACTGCTCCATGTCGATGCCGTTCAGGATGCCCGTGAGCTTCCACGAGAGGCTGCGGAGCAATCCGTCGAGCCCCGCTCCCATCACTCCGCCCTGGATCTCGCGCGTATAGGTGGGCGAGACCGTCGTGACTTGATCGGCGAAGATGATCCCGCCCTTCATGAAGTTGATCTCTCCGAAATGCTCGA
>DASQGS010000515.1:0-7271 GCA_035632455.1 Thermoanaerobaculia bacterium
CGACGCCGTAGGGCCCAGCCGCGCTGGGCCGCCACGGCGCTTGGCGGATGTCGCTTTCTGCAGGTCGCGCGGGAATTCGGCCCAGCACTGATGCCCCAGCCGCCGGAGGCGGCGAGAGAATTTAGCCTCCGGCGCAAGCCGGGGGCTCGACAGCACAGACCAGCCAGATTGTGAGCCCGCGAAGCGGGCGCAAGGGGTCTGTCGCCCGCGTTGCGGGCTCGGCTTGGTCAAGGAAACTGGAAGACCTACGCCCGACGTGTTCCCCCGGCTGGCGCCGGGGGCTAAATTCCTTTGCCGCCTCCGGCGGCTGAAACCTCGTCCGAAAATGTCCAAACTCAGGCGGCCCAGTACTGCTGGGCCCTACGCATCCTGCAAGGGCCCGGCGCCGAACTGACATCGGCCACCCTCTACAACCGCACGCTCCGCAGCCGCAGCGCGTTTGCGATCACGGTCACGCTGCTGAACGTCATCGCGGCGCTCGCGAGCATCGGGCTCAGCAGCAATCCGAAGAACGGATAGAGCACGCCTGCGGCCACCGGGACGCCGATGATGTTGTACACGAACGCCCAGAACAGGTTTTGGCGGATGTTGCGCATCATGGCCTCGGAGAGGTTGCGCGCACGCATGATTCCGCGCAGGTCGCCTTTGATCAACGTCAGTCCGGCGCTTTCGATGGCCACGTCCGTGCCGGTGCCCATGGCGATGCCGACGTCCGCGCGGGATAGCGCCGGTGCGTCGTTGATGCCGTCGCCGGCCATGGCCACGCGATGGCCCGCGCTCTGCAGCTTGCGAATCACGGCCTCCTTCTCCGCAGGAAGCACCTCAGCCTCGACGCGATCGATTCCAAGCCGCTTCGCGACAGCCTCGGCGCTCGCGCGTGCATCGCCGCTCAGCATCGTGATCGCGAGGCCGTGCGCGCGCAGTCCCGCCAAAGCCTGCGGAGTCGTCGCCTTGATCGGATCGGCGACGACGAGCAGCCCCGCCGGCGCGCCGTCGATCGAGACAAACATCACGCTGCTCCCATCGGCGCGATGACGCACGGCGCGCGATTCCAGCGGCTCGATCGCGTAGCCGAGGTCATCGAACAGACTGCGGTTGCCCGCCGCGATCTCGCGCCCGCTGACGACGCCGGCGATTCCTTTTCCTGCGATCGTGCGAACCGAGCGCGCTTCCGACAGCGCTGCCCCGCGCTCCGCCGCACCGGCGACGATCGCGGACGCCAGCGGATGCTCGCTCGCCCGCTCCAGCGAGGCCACAAGTCCAAGGAACTGAAGCTCGTCGAATTCGCCCACGCTCTCCACCGCGATCAGCTTCGGCTTCCCCTCGGTGAGGGTGCCAGTCTTATCGATCACGAGCGTGTCGACCTTGCTGAATCGCTCCAGTGCCTCGGCGTTGCGGATGAGGATGCCCGCCGTCGCTCCGCGGCCCGTCGCCACCATGACCGACATCGGCGTCGCCAATCCGAGGGCGCAAGGGCAGGCGATGATCAGGACAGCCACCGCGTTCACCAACGCGTGCGAGAAGCGCGGCTCCGGACCGAGAACGAGCCAGCCGATGAACGTCAGCACCGCAGTCGCGATCACGGCGGGAACGAAATACGACGCCGCGACGTCCGCAAGGCGTTGGATCGGCGCGCGGCTGCGCTGTGCGTCCGCCACCATGCCCACGATCTGCGCCAGCAGCGTATCGGCGCCGACGCGCTCGGCGCGCATGATCAGCGAGCCGTTCGTGCTGACCGTTCCGGCGGTGACCTTGCTTCCCTTCGACTTCTCCGCGGGGATCGGCTCGCCGGTGATCATCGACTCGTCGACCGCCGCGGCGCCGTCGAGAACGACTCCATCGACCGGCACGCGCTCGCCCGGCCGGATGCGGAGGCGCATACCGGAGGCGATCTGCTCGATCGGCAGGTCGTGCTCGCCGCCGTCGTCGAGCATCACGCGCGCGCTCTTCGGCGCCAGACCGAGGAGGGCTTTGATCGCACCGCTCGTTTTCTCGCGAGCGCGGAGCTCGAGCACTTGCCCCAGCAGCACCAGCGCGGTGATCACAGCCGCCGGCTCGTAGTAAAGCGGCAGCATTCCGTTCATCGTGCGGAACGCAGGCGGGAACGCTGAGGGGATCAGCGTCGCGACCACGCTCCAGGAGAACGCGGCGCCGGTGCCGATCGCGATCAGCGTGAACATGTTGAGGTGGCGCGTCACCACCGAAGCCCAGCCGCGCTGGAAGAACGGCCAGCCTCCCCAGAGCACGACAGGCGCCGCGAGGGCGAGCTCGATCCATGGGAGAAGCATGTGCGGGATGAGGCGATCTGCGAAACCACCGAGCATGTCGCTCATTCCGATGAGAAGGAGCGGCGCGGCGAGAATGCTGCTGGCGATGAAGCGCCGGCGCATGTCGATCAGCTCTTCGTTCGGGCCATCGTCGAGCGTTGCCACGCGCGGCTCGAGTGCCATCCCGCAGATCGGGCACGGGCCCGGCGCGTCGCGGACGATCTCCGGATGCATCGGGCACGTGTACTCGGCCGACGGATCGGCGGCGGCGGGCTCGCTCGGAGTCCGGCGTGGCCCCAGGAATTGCGCCGGATCAGCATCGAATCGCGCTTTGCAGGAGGGATGACAGAAGTAGATCGTCTCGCCGTCATACCGCGACGAGAGCGCAATGGCCGGGTCGACGGTCATGTGGCAGACGGGGTCGATAGCTGTGGATGCTGTGGTGGTGGTGGTCATAGAAATCGGAATGTTGAATGTTCAATGTTGAATGTTGAATTGAAAGGCTCTACTCACGCGAAGACGCGCAATCGCAATCATTGAAGGGCCTCCTGCCAACAGATCACTTCGCGCTTTCGCGTGTTCGCGTGAGCCCGTTCAGGCCGCATTCAATTCAACATTCAACATTCACCATTCAACATTCAACACTCGGGGTCTCAGTCATCACTCAAATGTGCTTCGAGAAAAGTTCCGTCAATTCGTCGTACATCTGCTCCCTCCTCGCGGGGTCGCCGGAGCGGATGGCCTCGGAGGCGCAGTGCTGGAGGTGATTGCGGAGGAGCAGCCGGGCCACGGAGCGCAGCGATTCGTGGACCGCGGAGATCTGCACGAGAACGTCGGCGCAGTAGCGCTCCTCTTCCACCATTTTCTGCAAGCCCCGCACCTGGCCCTCGATCCGGCGCAGTCGGGCGACGGAGCGCTGCTTGGCGCCGGGATCGACGGCATGGGCGTGCTTCGGATGAGGCTGCTTGGCGGGCATGGCATCCCTTTCTGCCGGCCTGGAACCTATACCCGGTATGGGTATATTCCAAGTTGCAAATGGATCAGAGGCCTGACCTGAGACAGAATGCGCCGCGTGCATCGGCTACGCTTTCTTCTCTTCGCCCTGGCCTTCCTGGCCCGGCCGGCGTTCGCGGCGGATGCCATCGACCGGACCATCGACCGGATGAGCGACGACGAGAAGATCGCGCAGCTTCTCATGGTCGGCTTCGACGGCACGCGCGTCTCGCCTGACCTGCGAATGCTGGTGTCGCAGTGGCACGCCGGTGGAATCGTGCTCTATCGCCAGAACATTCAGTCGGCGCGGCAAGCGGCGCAGCGCAACGCGGAGATTCGCGCGCTCGCCGCCGGCAACGTCGAGCCGTTCATCGCCGTCGATCAGGAGGGCGGGCTCGTGCAGCGGCTCCGCGACGGTGTGCCGGAGTTGCCGGGAAACATGGCCCTCGGTGCGACGCGATCGCCGCGGCTCGCGCGCCGTGCCGGCCGCGCGCTGGCGCAGAGCCTTCGTGCCCTCGGGTTCACGATGAATTTCGCGCCGGTCCTCGACGTCCTCTGGAATCCGGAGAACACCGTCTTCCTCACCCGCTCGTTCTCGGACGATCCGCATCTCGCCGCTCGCCTGGGGCGCGCGTTCGTCCGCGGCGCGAATGAGGGCGGGATCATCTCCGTGGCGAAGCATTTTCCCGGCGAAGGCGGCACGGCCGGCGATTCGCATTTCGCCCTGCCCGTGCTGGATTCCGATCGAAATGCCATGGATTCATGCGAGCTCGTGCCGTTCCGCGCCGCCATCGCCGCGCATCTTCCAGCATTGATGACCGGACACATCGCCGTGCCTCGCATCGCCGAGGAGCCGGGACTGCCGGCCACGATCTCGAGGCGCGTGCTCACCGATCTTCTGCGGCACGATTTGCGATTCAACGGCCTCGTCATCACGGACGAGCTGCAGATGCCGTCGATCCGCAGCCGCGCCAGCGTCGGCGATCTCGCGGTCGAAGCCATTCTCGCGGGCGCCGACATGATCATGGTGGTCTGGGATCATCACGATCGCGACGAGATCTACGACGCTCTGCGCCGCGCGTACGCCTCGGGGGAGCTTCCCCGTGCGACCGTCCGCCGGTCGCTGCGCCGCATCCTGATTCTCAAACGACGGCTGAAGATTCAACGGCGGACGAGCGACGATCGCTCGATCGCGAACGAGATCGCGACGCGCTCCGTGGCGCTGGCCCGCCGCGATTCCGGACCGCTCTACGACGCCGGGCGCTCCGTCGTCATGCTCGGCTCCGACGGCCCGCTGCGACGACAGTTCCCGGCAGCGACGATCATCGAGCCACCGCGGCGCCTTGACCCAACAACGTTCGACGCAACAATCGACAGCGCGGTCATCGCCTGCCGCGGCGCGACGACGCTCATCGCCGTCATCGGCTCCGACAACGACAAACGCCTCGCCCGCGCCCTCCGCAAGCGACTCCCATTGATCCGATTCATCGTGGTTGCCCTCGGCTCGCCGTTTGAAGTGCGCGACATCCCAAAGCCTGACGCCATCCTCTTCACCTGGAGCAGCGGCTGGCCTTCGCAGGAAGCAGCAGCTCGAGTGCTGCGCGGGAGGGCAAAGGCGCGGGGGAGGATCCCGGTGGAGATCAGTCTGCCGTGATGCACGAGCGCAATCGTCACCCCGTCATCCTGAGCCGCGTAGACGGCGAAGGATCTCAAAGTGGCAAGGCTCCACTCTGATTGCGAGATCCTCTCTGCGTCCTCTGCGCCTCTGCGGTGAGTGCCTTTCTCACGCGGAGACGCGGAGGTCGCGGAGAGGATTCCCGCTCAAACGCGATCGTGCGATCCTGAGATCCTTCGCGCCCTGCGCCCGCGCCCTTCGCCGGCTCGGGATCCCGTGATCGGCACCTCTCGCGCGGACCCACTTCTGCTTTCTGCCTTCTGCCTTCTGATTTTCAAGAGCCCGCTCGTCACGCCATTCCTCCGCTCGTCACGGCAACGGAGCGGCGAGCGGTCACATCCTCTAAGCTTGACGTCATGTTGAACCGGCGCACGCTCAGGAATGCCGCGGTGATCACCTTCCTGGTCACGCTGGCCGGCCTCCTGAACTTCAGCATCGTCCGCACGAGCTGGCTGGCCGAGGAGAACCCGCGGCCGGCGTGGTATCCGTTCGTCTGGGAGATGAGCGGTGCCTACACGTTTCTGCTGCTCCTTCCGCTGCTGATCTTTTTCATGAACCGCTACCCGATCGGGCGGCGCGATTTCTGGTACCGGCTGCCGCTGCACCTCGGCGTCTTCGCGGCCTTCGCCGTCACGCACACGCTTCTCATGTGGGGAACCCGCGAGCTGATCTACTACCTCCTCGGATGGGGCGTGTACGACTACGGTTCAATGCCTTACCGCTTTCTGATGGAGGGGCAGAAGCAGCTCATCATCTACTGGGCGGTCTACGCGGTTCTTCGCATCGCCGCGTACACGCGAGCGAATCGCGAGCGCGATCTCTCGGCTGCGCGGCTCGAGCAGGAGCTTGCCGAGGCAAGGCTCTCCGCTCTGAAATTGCAGCTTCAGCCGCACTTTCTCTTCAACACCTTGAACATGATCGCCTCGCACGTGCGCGACGACCCAGGCACCGCCGAGGCGATGATCAACCACTTGTCGAGTTTCCTGCGCGCCACGTTGCGCAACTCAGCGAGGCAGGAAGTGTCGCTCGGGGAGGAGATCGAGTTCCTCGACAGCTATCTCGAGATCATGAAGGCTCGCTTCGAGGAGAGGCTGCTGGTCACGATCTCGCTCCCTGCCGAGGTGCGCAACACCGTCGTGCCACACCTGCTGCTCCAGCCGCTGGTCGAGAACTCCATCGCGCATTCGATTCGCGATCACAGCAGGCGCGCCGAGATCCGCGTGGCCGCGGAGCGCGACGGCGATCGCCTGCGACTTCTCATCGACGATAACGGTGCCGGGCTGACCGATGGCGGCGCTCCGCCTGAGCGAGGCATCGGCCTGTCGAACACGGCCGCGCGGCTCCGCCAGCTCTACGGCGAGTGCCAGCGGCTCGATCTCGCGAACCGGCCGGAAGGCGGGTCGCGCCTGACCATCGAGTTGCCATGGCATCGCGCGGCGGAGCAGTCGTCGTGAGCCGGCGCATTCTCATCGTCGACGACGAGGCCCCGGCGCGGCGAATCGTGCGCTCGTTTCTCGGACGGAAGCCCGAGATCGAGATCGTGAGCGAGGCCACGAACGGCCTCGAAGCGGCCGAGGCCATTCGCAACCTGAGGCCCGACCTGGTCTTCCTCGACATCCAGATGCCCGGCATGACCGGCTTTGAAGTGATCGAGGCCATCGGCGCCGGCGAGATGCCGGCGGTGATCTTCGTGACCGCGTACGACGAGTTCGCGCTCGACGCCTTCGATGTGCAAGCGGTCGACTATCTGCTCAAGCCGTTCACGCGCGAGCGATTCGATCGCGCGTTTGATCGCGCCATCGAGCGCCTCGGCAGCGCCGGCGAGAACGGGAAAATCGCCCGGCTGCTGGCCGCGCTTCCGCAAACGGCGCCATATCTGCGGCGGTTCGTGGTGCGCGACCGCGACCGGCTGTTCTTCGTCTCCGCCGGCGAAGTCATCCATCTGACCGCCGAGGGGAACTACGTGCGCCTGCACACCGCCGCGGGAGCGCACTTGATCCGCTGCACGCTGTCGAGTCTCGAGGATCGCCTCGACCCGGCGCGCTTCGTCCGCATCCATCGCACCGGGATCGTGAACGTCGACGCGATCAAAGAGGTGCAGGCGCATTTTCACGGCGATTACATCGTGTTGCTGAAGAGCGGGGAACGGCTGCGGTTGTCGAGAAGGTATCAGGAGAGGCTGCTGAAGTAGCGGGAACGGGTGCTGCAAAGAATCAAAGCCAAGGGTTGCCTGCCTGTCGCGCGGGGCCGTTGCCTTTGCTAGACTGAGACTATGAACGTTGACGCAATCGTCCGCGAGTTGCTGGAGCTTCCTGCCGAGGAGCGAATTCGAGTCG
>DASQGS010000516.1:0-9838 GCA_035632455.1 Thermoanaerobaculia bacterium
AATCCGCCGAGCTCGACGCCACGGACGCTTTGGCCGTCATGATCGATAGCCACGACTCTCGAGCTCGTCACGAAGCTCACTCCGGCGCTGATCGCGCTGCTATGTAGCGAGTCGACGAGCTTCTGCCATCCCTCGTCGAGATAGAGCACGCCTCGCGTCGCGATCTGAATCTGACCCACGACCGTCGCCGCGCTCTGCAGCTCCGGATGATCGGAGTACGTGGCCAGACGTCCGATGGCCTCGACAAACTGTCGCACCTCCGGATGCGCAACGCGGGAATCGAGCCAATCGCGGAACGACATCGCGGCGAGCGGCGCAACCTTGATCCGATTGACTCGCGCCAGAAGCGAGGCCGCCTCGACCTTCGCCTTGATGGGCAGCAGATCCGTGATGAGGAGGGAGGCGATCGTCCCAGGGAACCGGTGGCGCTTGCCATCGCGCAGCGCGACACCCGCGCTAGGCGGCGTGCCGCCTCGCATCGGAATCCCAAGCTGTCGCAGGACCGTCGCGCCCGCTCCCCGGCGGTAGAGAGCGTGTGGCCCCAGGTTGAAGCGGTAACCCTGCCGGAGATGGGTGACGGCGCGGCCTCCGAGAATGCGGCGCTTCTCGAAGATCGTCACGCTGCGTCCCGCTCGGGCCAGGAAGATCGACGCGGCGAGGCCCGCGATGCCGCCGCCCACGATGATCACGTTCTTGCTCACGAGTGGGCATGGTAACCGAGATCCGGCCGGCGAGTATGAAGAGCGAGACCGGTAAAGCCCACCCGAGGCATTGCCCCGCGGATGATCCGGCGTTACTTGTTCGCGCCCTCGATCTTGGCGCGGTAGCGCTCGATCTCGGGGGTGATCCCGATTCGCGAAATGACCGCTGCCAGACGCTTCTTCGCGGCCGCATACTGGCCGGTCTCGTAGCAGGCAACCGCGGCGTAGTATCCGAACATCTCCTCGCCGGGGCGCAAACTCCCTGCTCGATCGAATGCCGCGAGCGCTGAGCGGAAGTCGAGCGCTCGATAGAGCCCCTCACCACACCGAAGAATGGTCGTGCGATCGAGGGTCGGTTCCTCCAGCACGGCCGAGAATTGTGCACGAGCGCTGGCGAGATCGCTCCGCGACAGCGCCTGCTCCGCGGCCGCGAGGCGTGGTCCGATCGCGTCCGGGGTGCGCGGCGTGGTCCTCGCATGCTCTCGAGTTTTCGCCTCATCCACTTCTTTGGCGTGATCCGCGCGAAGGTGCTCCAACTGGGCCTTGAGCTCGTCGCGCTCCTTGGCCAGTGTCTGCTCGCGGACCTTTGCGGCATCGGCCTGCTTCTTTTGATCGCTGCGCAGTTGCTCGAGCTGCGACTCGCATTCCTTGACCGGATTGCGCTCCTGCTCGACCGGCGGTGATTGCACGGAGGGCGAGGTCCTGGCGGGCACTTTATTCTTGTGGTGAAGAATGGCCATCTGCTCGTCCGCCATGAGCTTCTGAGCCAAGGCCTCGAAGCGTTCGCGGATGTCGGCTGGAATCGGTAGTGTGGCGTACTTGTCCTCGATTCGTTCGGCGGCCACGACCGACGCGATCGCCTGGCGTGCCTCCTTGTCGCGTCCTGTCAGTTGCAGAGCCATGGCCAGGTAGATTTGCGCCGTCTCGAAGGAGTCAACGAACTCGACGAGCCCGAATGCCGCGGAGCGCAGCTCCTTTGTAGCGTCGCGATAGTTGCCTTGGCCAAAATGCAGAATCCCGCGATCGAGCATCGTGCGATAGAACTCGACCGGATCCGGGGCGGCCGTGGCCGGCACGCTCGCGAGCAACACGAGAACGATCAAGATCTTGCGCAGGCTTCCCTCCCGAGCACCAAAGCAAGGACAAGCGGAATCTCGCTTGGAAACATCAGGAGCTACCGCTAAATTCGAGGGTTTGTCAGGTGTAGAGACGGCCCAGCAATATGTAGAGCATTCTTGACGGCCAGCCGTTATTGCTCATCGCGCTACAACGGCCACGATCGACATGTCGTCCTCGGGCGGTTTGCGGCCGATGAAGAACTTCCACTCCGACACCAGCGAATCCACCGTCCCTGCCGCCGGTTCGCCTGGATGCCAGCCGCAGATCGCTTCGACATACACATCGCCGAACTCGCGGCCGGTGGGGTTGCGAGCCTCTGTCAGACCATCCGAGTGGAAAAGGAGGCGCTCTCCCTTCTCGAGCGCACCGGCAATCGGCTCCCAGCGAAGCCCGGTCTTTACACCGAGCGGATACGAGCCGCGGCCGATGCGCTCGATCACCCGCCCGTCGCGACCGATCTTGAGCAACGGCGGATGGCCGGCGAAAGTCGCGGAGAACGTGCCGTCGGGCGCGAGCAGAACGTAGCAACACGAGAAGAAAGACCGCGACCCGCCGGTGCGGCAGAGAATGCGGTTCAGGCTGGCGACGATCGCGTCGGCCGAGGGGTCGATATCGAGTTGCGTGCGGAACGCGGCGTGGGCAACGGCCATCACCAGACCGGCGGCCATCCCATGCCCCGAGGCGTCGCCGAACAGGATCGCCACGCGCCCGTCCGCAAGCTCGATGAAATCGTAGATATCGCCGCCGACGGTATTCGCGATCACGTTGAACGCCGCGATCTCGAAGTGCGCCGTCTGCGGCGGGTTTTTCGGAATCAGGCCGGCCTGAAGGTCGCGGGCCAGCTCGAGCTCGTCGCGATACTTCAGCTTGTCGATCAGCTCGAGCGCCAGCAGGAAGGTCATGGCCAGAAACGCCACGATCGGCGCCAGCGAAAGCTGCCACGTCCGGCCGTCGAACCGGGAGAACGAGGAAAAGAAGAAGACGATCCATGCGACCAGAAAGATGACTCGGCGATGCGGTGCCAGGCGCTGCGCCAGCCCGTAAAGCACCGCGCTGGCGATTCGAAGCCAGCGCTTGAAGCAGCGCGGCTCGGCATCGATCTCTTCGCGGTGATCGGCGATGAGCATCTTCTGCGTCTCCGGCCACTCGGTCGAGTACAGGTCGGTGACGTCGCTCGTCCTCAGCGAGCTCACGGTCGTCTTCCCGAGATTGATCCAGTCCTTCAGGCGGGCCACGGGTGCATTGTACGGAGAACCGAGGGCTGGGGTTCGGCCACGATTCCCAACCGGCGGCGCGGGCGATATGCTTAGCAACTCATAGAACCTCGGAGGCTTTTCGAATGGCTAATCCCCTTGCAGATCTCGAAAACGTTGGGCAGAGCATCTGGTTCGACCAGATAGAGCGGAAACTCGTTACCTCCGGCAAGTTGCAGCAGATGATCGACCAGGATGATCTGCGCGGCCTGACGTCGAATCCCACCATCTTCGAGAAGGCGATCGGCGGCAGCGAGGATTACGACGTGCAGGTTCGCCGGCTGGCCTCGGAGAACCGGACACGTGACGAGATCTACGACGAGCTCGTGATCGAGGACATCGGCAGCGCCGCCGATGTCTTCCGCCCCGTGTACAACCGCACGCAGGGCGGCGACGGATTCGTGTCGATCGAGGTCAGTCCGCTCCTTGCGCGCGACACGCAGGGAACGATCTCCGAGGCCAAGCGCCTCTTTGCGCGCCTCGGCCGGCCGAACGTGATGATCAAGATTCCGGCCACGCCCGAGGGCCTTCCGGCGATTGAAGAATCGATCGCCGCCGGCATCAACATCAACATCACGCTCATCTTCTCGAACGCAGTCCACCGCCAGGTCATGGAGGCCTACCTCCGCGGCCTGGAGCGCCGCGCCGCGCGAGGGCTCCCGGTCACGGGCATCGGCTCGGTTGCCAGTTTCTTTGTCAGCCGCATCGACACCATGGCCGACAAGCAAATCGAGACCAGGATTGCGCAGACCACCGACGCCGCTGGGAAGCGGGAGCTCGAGGCGCTCCTCGGTAAGATCGCCATCGCGAACGCCAAGCTCGCCTATCAGGAATTCAAGGAAGTCTTCGGCGGCGAGCGCTTCGCGAAGCTGCGCAGCCTCGGCGCGCGCGTCCAGCGCCCATTGTGGGCCTCGACCGGAACGAAGAATCCGAAGTACAGCGACGTGATCTATCTCGACGCGCTCATCGGCCCCGACACCGTCAACACCGTCCCGCCGGCGACGTACGCGGCGTTCAAGGATCACGGCAAGGTCGCCCTCACGCTGGAGCAGGACATCGACGGTGCGCGCGACGTGCTGCGCCGGTTCCGCGACAAGGGCTTCAGCCTCGATGACATCACGACGACGCTCACGGCAGACGGCGTGAAATCGTTCGACGCGTCGTTCGTCTCGCTCCTCGCAACCATCGAGGCGCGCCGCGACGGTGTAACCCGCGGGCTTGCCGAGCGGCAGGCTGCGCACCTCGGCGGCTATCAGCAGATCGTTGATTCAACGGCGCAGCGCGTGGAAAAGGAGAAGTTCGTCGAGCGCATCTGGAGCAAAGACACCACGCTTTGGAAGAACGACGCCGCCCACAAAGCGATCATCGCGAACGCCCTCGGCTGGCTGACCGTGGCCGAGGAGATGCATGGCGTGGCCAAGGAGCTCATGTCGTTCGCCGCCTCGATCCGCGGCGAATTCGACGACGTCGTGGTGCTCGGCATGGGCGGCTCCAGCCTCTGCTCCGAGGTGATCAGGCGCCTGTTCGGTGCGCGAGCGGGCTACCCGAAACTCTCCGTGCTCGACTCCACGGTGCCGGAGGCGGTACACAACCTCGAGAGCCGGCTGAATCTCGCGCGAACGATCTTCATCGTTGCCTCGAAGTCCGGCACCACCACCGAGCCTGCGGTGTTTCATCGCTATTTCTACGATCGCGTCCGCTCGGTCAAAGGCGACCGCGCCGGCGAGAACTTCGTCGCCGTCACCGATCCCAACACGCAGCTTCAGAAGGACGCCGCGCGCGACGGGTTCCGGCGCATCTTCACAAACCAAGCTGACATCGGCGGGCGCTACTCGGCGCTCTCTTACTTCGGCATGGTGCCGGCCGCGATGTCGGGCGTCGACGTCGAGACGCTCCTCGACCGCGCCCGCCACGCGGCGCACGTGGCCATCGTTCCGGCACCGAAGAAGAATGCGCCGGCCATGCTCGGCACGATCCTCGGTGCACTGGCGGCACAAGGGCGCGACAAGCTGACGCTGATCACGCCCGCGCCGCTCGACACGCTCGGCCTCTGGATCGAGCAGCTCATCGCCGAGAGCACCGGGAAGGAAGGCAAGGGAATCCTCCCCGTCGCAGGCGAGCCGCCGATCGCCCCGGCCGATTACGGCAACGACCGCCTCTTCGTTTCTGTCCGTCTGCGCGCCACCGACAACACGACGCGATTGAAAGAGCTGGCGGACGCAGGACATCCGGTCGTCGATCAGATCCTCGAAGACCCTCTCGACCTCGGCGAGATCTTCTTCACCTGGGAATTCGCGACCGCCGTCGCCGGCGCGCTCCTCGGCATCGATGCCTTCGATCAGCCGAACGTCCAGGAGTCGAAGGACAACACGAAACGCATCCTCGGCGAGTACAGCGAGCGCGGCTCGCTGGCCGAGCAGCCGGTGGTCGGCACGCCGGGCGAGGTTGCGATTTACTCGCAGCCGGGAAGCCGCGGCCCATCCGGCGCCGGCACGCCGCAGGAGATCGTCGGCAAGCTGCTGTCGATGGTTGCGCCCGGCGATTACGTCGCACTCACCGAGTACGTCGCCGAATCGCCACGGCGCGACGAGCTGATCGCCGCCATCCGCGAGACGATCGCGCGCGATCTCCACGTTGCCACGACCACAGGTTATGGCCCGCGCTTCCTGCACTCGACGGGGCAACTCCACAAGGGCGGCAGCGACCACGGCGTGTTCCTGCAGATCACCGCCGACGCGGCTGCCGATATTGCCATCCCGGGCGAGCGTTTCACATTCGCCGTTCTCGCACGCGCCCAGTCCCTCGGCGATTTCGAGTCGCTCGCCAAGCGCGGACGCCGCGCCTTGCGCGTTCACCTCGGCAAGGATGTCGATAAGGGACTCGAGTGGCTGTTGCAGACCGTGAAGGAGACGCTTGTGAAAAGGGAGCAGGTCGCGGGATAACTTATCAAAAGGCGAATGTTGAATGTTGAATGTTGAATTGTGAATGTTGAATTGAAAGCGCGCATTGGGCCATTGTTTTCCGTGTCATCCTGAGGCGGCGAAACCCCGGAGGGGCTCCGCGAGCCCCGGCACAGACACCAACATAGCGATGAAGGAGCGGTAACCATGTCTCAATTCGGCATGATCGGTCTCGGCGTCATGGGCGCGAATCTCGTGCTCAATATCGAGGAGCATGGTTTCTCCGTTGCTGTATGGAACCGCGAGGGCGACGCGGTCAACCGCTTTCTGGCCAAGAATCCCGGCCGCAAGCTCACCGGTACGAAAACGTTCGAGGAATTCACGAAAGCCCTCGAGCGGCCCCGGCGGATCATGATGTTGATCAAGGCCGGCTCGCCGGTCGACGAGACCATTGAGAAGATCAGTCCTTATCTCGAGCCCGGCGACATCCTCATCGACGGCGGCAACTCCTGGTTCAAGGACACGCAGGATCGGACGAAGCGGCTGGAGGCGAAGGGCCTGCACTTCGTCGGCTCGGGTGTCTCGGGCGGCGAGGAAGGCGCGCGCTTCGGCCCATCGCTCATGCCCGGCGGCTCGGCGGAATCGTGGAGCGCGATCCGTCCGGTGTTCGAGGCCATCGCCGCGAAAAGCGATTCCGGCGACTGCGTGACGCACGTCGGGCCGGACGGCGCCGGTCACTTCGTGAAGATGGTCCACAACGGTATCGAATATGGCGACATGCAGCTCATCGCCGAGGCTTATGAATTATTGCGCAAAGGCCTGAATGCCGGCGCGGACGAGCTCGCGGGGATTTTCGCCGAATGGAACCGCGGCAGGCTGGAGTCGTTCCTGATCGAGATCACCGCCCACATCTTCCGCGTCAAAGACGAAGAGACCGGCGGCCCGCTCGTCGACAAGGTGCTCGACAAGGCGGGCCAGAAGGGAACGGGCAAGTGGACCGCGCAGATCGCCCTCGACCTCGCGGTGGCCATCCCCACCATCGCCGCGGCCATCGACGCCCGCGTGCTCTCATCGATGAAGGACGAGCGCGTCGCCGCGAGCAGGATCATCTCCGGCCCCACGCTCCAGCCGGTGAGCGATCGCAAGCAGTTCATCGCCGACGTCCAGGACGCGCTTTATGCGTCGAAGATCTGCAGCTATGCCCAAGGGATGGCGCTGATCCAGGCAGGGTCCAAAGAGTGGACCTGGAACATCGACATGAAAGAGATGGCCCGGATCTGGAAGGGCGGCTGCATTATCCGCGCGAAATTCCTCGACTCGATCATGCAGGCCTACGAACGAAAGCCAGAGCTCGCGAACCTGCTCCTCGATGCCGAGTTCAATGCCGCATTGCAGGCCTCACAGGCAGCCTGGCGCCGCGCATTAGCCACCGCACAAACAAACGGCATTCCCGTTCCGGCAATGTCCGGCAGTCTCGCGTACTTCGACGCCTACCGCTCGGCGGACCTACCGCAGAATCTCACCCAGGCCCAACGCGACTACTTCGGCTCGCATACATACCAGCGAAATGACAAAGGCCCGGACACGCCGTTTGTGCACACGGATTGGGTGCATCGCTAGTGTTGTTGAGTCGTTGTCGTTCTTGGGAAGTGAGCAGTGGTCAGTGGCTTGTGGTCAGCACGTCTGCATTTGGGCGCGGAAATGTACCTGAATGACAACTGACCACTGACCACTGCCCACAAGCAATCGAGCGGTCTTCGACGTAATCGATCTATCTATCACGACGGCCAGGGATCTATTGTGGCCTATTATCGAGCAGCGAACACCGGCACAACATCAGGTACGCCAACGGCTGCACCGTCG
The DNA here is from genome assembly GCA_035632455.1 of Thermoanaerobaculia bacterium. Lineage (GTDB taxonomy): Bacteria > Acidobacteriota > Thermoanaerobaculia > Gp7-AA8 > Gp7-AA8 > DASQGS01. The sequence goes on from DASQGS010000516.1 coordinate 7,837, forward strand.
GATTGGCCAACGGCCGATAACGCAAGGTGCGGGGCGGCAGGCGTGCTTTGGCAGGTGGTTCCCGCAGCACGGTATGAACTCTCTGAACGTACAAGAACGCAGCATATTATTGATGCCCTTAACTGGAGCTCAGCGCAAATAACCCGGGATCGAGAAGCTATGCCGTCGTCACGATGAGCAACTAGCGGCTAGCGAGTTCAGGCTCAACATCTTGCTGAGTTTGCGCGATGCTATTCAGCACGAAGTATTACTTCGCGAGCCGAAACCAGCCCAGACCTGCGAGTGCAAGAATCAGCGCGAGCAGCAGCGCGGGTGAGAGCGTAGGAGCCGACGAGGCCGTCACGACGAGTGGTTGCGTTGACACGAGGTGCGGCGGCGTTCCCGCATCGAGATCGACGGAATAGAGCTCGTACGTGTACGCGCCTGCCGGCAATGGTCCGAAGAAGGCGTATGCGGTAACTTGAAATGCCGGCGGCCCGATCAGACAGCCAGCTACTGCTACCGTGGTTCGAACGGCGATTCCGTTTACCGCGGTCGTCGGACTGACTCCGCACAGGCCAGGGGCGGTGTACGCTGCACGAATTTGGTTCGCGTCATTTGGGTTCGCGGGCGTAAAGATCGCCGGGCCGACGATTTGCGCGGTTCCATGCGATGCGACGAGGAGGATCGTGCCAGCCAGGAATAGCCATTTCGTCACGGCCGACAGTGTAGGACTTATCTTTGTGAAGTGGCCACAAAGAATGGTCCTGCGGAGTTCGTCGGGGGGCAGTTGTCTTTTCTCGAAAATCGAAGCGCCGCCGTAGAGCGCGAGCGAATGCCAGTTCGGCCGATCGTCGATATTGAGCGCAGCGGGAGCTTAGCACCGCTGCTCACTGGTTCTAGCCTCTCACCAACCCAGAATGTACGCGAACATCAGCGGCGCCACGATCGCGGCGTCGCTTTCGATCACGTGCTTCGGCGTGTCCGCGCCGAGCTTGCCCCAGGTGATCTTCTCATTCGGCACGGCGCCGGAGTAGGAACCGTAGCTCGTGGTCGAGTCGCTGACCTGGCAGAAGTAGCCCCAGAGCGGCACATGTTCGCGCTGCAGGTCCTGGTGCAGCATCGGCACGACGCAGATCGGGAAGTCGCCGGCGATTCCGCCGCCGATCTGGTAGAAGCCGATCGAGCTGGTCCCGGTGGTCTTCGTGTACCAATCCGCGAGCTCGATCATGTACTCGATGCCGGTCCGAACGGTGTGGACGTTCTTCACGTCGCCCGAGATGCAGTGCGCGGCGTACATGTTGCCGAGCGTCGAGTCCTCCCAACCGGGGACGAACATCGGCAGGTTCTTCTCCATCGCCGCGATCATCCAGGAATTCTTCGGATCGATCTGATACGACGACGTCAGCTTTCCGGCGCGAAGGATCTCGAACATGAACTGGTGGGGAAAGAGGCGCTGGCCGGCCTTGTCCTTCGCCATCCAGTGCTCCAGCACCGCCGACTCGATCCGGCGCATCGCCTCCATCTCCGGGATGCATGTGTCGGTGACGCGGTTCATGTGCCGATCGAGCAGAGCGACCTCCTCGGCCGTCGAGAGGTGCCGGTAATGCGGCACGCGCTCGTAATGCTCGTGGGCCACGAGGTTGAAGATGTCCTCCTCCAGATTCGCGCCGGTGCAGCAGATGCCGTGCACCTTGTCCTGCCGGATCATCTCGGCGAGCGAGAGACCGAGCTCGGCCGTCGACATCGCCCCGGCCAGTGTGACCAGCATCTTGCCGCCCTGGTCGAGGTGGCGGATGTAATCATCCGTCGCGGCGACGAGCGCGGCGGCGTTGAAGTGGCGGTAATGATGGCGAATGAACTCCGTGATCGGTCCGGCCATGAGACCTCCATCTGATTGTCGTTGCCGAAAGCGCGGAGATGGTAACGCATCCACGCCGCGCGTTGGTCACTGGAAGGGTTGCAATGATGCCGTAGGGCCCAGCCGCGCTGGGCCGTCCCACGACGTGCGCGTCGATCCTCC
>DASQGS010000517.1:0-6176 GCA_035632455.1 Thermoanaerobaculia bacterium
CGCAGGTGATAGTCGAAGACCTGGTCTTTGCCGATCTTCCCCAAAGAGAAATAACGCGACTCGGGATGAGCAAAGTAGAGCCCGCTGACTGAGGCTGCCGGCAACATGGCGAAGCTTTCCGTGAGCTGAATGCCGAGATCCTCGGCGTCGAGGAGATCGAACAAGATGCGCTTCTCAGTGTGGTCGGGGCACGCGGGGTAGCCTGGCGCCGGGCGGATGCCGCGGTACTTCTCCGCGATCAGATCGGTGGGGGTCAGGTTCTCATTCGTGCCGTAACCGAACAGGACGCGTGCCTCCTTGTGCAAGAGTTCGGCGAAGGCCTCAGCCAAGCGGTCCGCGAGGGCTTTGGTCATGATGCTGTTGTAGTCGTCGTGGTCCTTCTCGAAGCGCCGGACCAGTTCGTCAACGCCGATTCCTGCCGTGACCGCAAAGCCGCCAACATAATCGACGGAGCCGCCGTCCTTCGGAGCGATGAAATCCGCGAGTGCAAGATTCGGTTGATCGCCGCTCTTTTCCTGTTGCTGGCGAAGCGTGTGCAGGACCGCGATGACCTCTCGGCGCGTCTCGTCGCCATAGACCTCGATGTCGTCGCCAATTCGGTTGGCTGGCCAGATTCCGACCACGCCACGAGCCTTCAGGAGCCGCTTGCCGATGATCTCGGATAGAAGCTCCCTTGCATCGTCGTAAAGTTCACGCGCCTTGGATCCGAGAGCGGAGTCGTCGAAGATTGCCGGAAACTGTCCTCGGAGCTCCCAGGTCTGAAAGAACGGACTCCAGTCGATGAACGGCTCGAGCCGGTCGAGCGGGAAGTCGTCATGAGCTCGGACGCCAAGAAACGATGGCTCGGCCGGCGAGTACGAAAGCAGCGGGTGGCGGCGCCGGGCCTCGTCGATCGGAAGAATCGTGCGGTCCGTCTGTCGCTCGCCCTGCTGTTCGAGGAGCCGGCTGTACTCACGGCGGATCGAACTGGTCATCTCGTCTCGTCTTTCGATGCTGAGAAGCGAGCTCACAACGCCGACGCAGCGCGATGCGTCGAGGACGTGCACGGTCGCCGATGTGTAACGCGGAGCGATCCTGACTGCCGTATGCAGCTTGCTCGTGGTCGCTCCCCCGATGAGCAGCGGCGTGGTGAAGTGACGCCGCTCCATCTCGCGGGCCACGTGAACCATCTCGTCGAGCGAGGGCGTGATCAATCCGGATAGGCCGATGATGTCGGCCTTCTCGCGCTCCGCGGTGTCGAGGATCTTGTCGGCCGCGACCATCACACCGAGGTCGACAATCTCGTAGTTGTTGCAGCCGAGCACGACTCCGACGATGTTTTTTCCGATATCGTGCACGTCACCCTTGACCGTTGCCAGCAGGATTTTTCCGCGCGCGGAGAGATCTCCGGCCTTTGCTTTTTCTGCCTCCATGTACGGTAAGAGATAGGCGACGGCTTTCTTCATGACCCGCGCGCTCTTGACCACTTGCGGAAGAAACATCTTGCCGGAGCCGAAGAGGTCGCCGACGATATTCATCCCCTTCATCAGCGGCCCCTCGATGATCTCGAGCGCGCTCGCGAAGCGGGCCCGTGCCTCCTCGAGATCCTGGTCGAGATGTTCGATGATGCCTTTGACCAGGGCGTGAGCCAGGCGCTGCTCGACCGGTTCGCTCCGCCACTCAGCGGCCTGCTTCTCGACTGTCTTCGTCGGATCCCTCACCGAATCGGCGTATGCCAGCAGCCGTTCAGTCGCGTCGGCGCGGCGGTTGAGCAGCACGTCCTCGACGAGATCCAGCAACTCCTTCGGAATCTCTTCGTAGATCGCGAGCTGGCCGGCGTTCACGATTCCCATGGTCAGGCCGGCGCGGATGGCGTGAAATAGAAACGCGGCATGCATCGCCTCGCGCACAGTCTTGTTGCCTCGGAAGGAGAATGAGACGTTGCTGATCCCACCCGAGGAGCTTGAGAGGGGGAACTTCTCGCGCAACTGCCGCACAGCTTCGATGAACGCCACACCGTAGGTGCTGTGCTCTTCGATTCCGGTCGCGACAGTGAGCACGTTGGGATCGAAGATGATGTCCTGCGGCGCGAATCCTACGTCGTCGGTCAGGATGCGCCACGCCCGTGATGCGATGGCAACTTTTCGCTCGATGCTGTCGGCTTGCCCGTCTTCGTCGAATGCCATCACGATGACTGCGGCACCGTAACGACGGATCAGCGTGGCCTGCTCGCGGAACTTCTCTTCTCCCTCTTTCAGGCTGATGGAATTCACGACAGCCTTCCCCTGGATGCACTTCAGCCCGGCCTCGATCACAGACCACTTCGAGCTGTCCACCATGATCGGAACCCGAGCAATCTCGGGCTCCGAGGCGATGAGGTTGAGGAACTCGGCCATTACCTTCTCGGAGTCGAGGAGGCCTTCGTCCATGTTGACGTCGAGGATGTTTGCGCCGCCTTCGATCTGTTGCCGGGCCACGACCAGCGCGCCCTCGAGATCGCCCGCTTTCACGAGCTGCGCGAACTTCGGCGAGCCCGTCACATTTGTCCGCTCGCCGACCATGATGAAGTTCGAGTCGGGTCGCAGCGTTAGGGCTTCGAAGCCGCTGAGGCGCAGGTAGGGTTGCGGTGTCGCGGGCACGCGCGGCGCGCAATCGCGCAAGATCTCAGAGATAGCGCGGATGTGGTCGGGCGTTGTGCCGCAGCAGCCGCCCGCCATATTCAGCCAGCCGCTTTCGCCGAACTCACGGATGATCGCGGCCATGGATTGCGGCGTCTCGTCGTATTCACCGAGGGCGTTCGGAAGCCCGGCATTCGGATAGCAGGTTACGAAAATGGGAGCGATGCTGGAAAGCTCCTCAACGTGCGGGCGCATTTCCTTTGCGCCGAGAGCGCAGTTGAGGCCGATGCTGAGCAGCTTGGCGTGCGAGACGGAGTTCCAGAATGCCTCGACAGTTTGGCCCGAGAGAGTGCGGCCGGAGGCGTCGGTGATCGTGACCGAGGCCATCACCGGAAGACGCCGCCCGGATTCGGCGAAGTAGGCTTCGATGGCGAAGAGAGCTGCTTTGAGGTTGAGGGTGTCGAAGGTCGTCTCGGGAAGAAGAATGTCGACGCCGCCGTCGACGAGCCCGCGCACCTGTTCGCCGTACGCGGCCACGAGTTGATCGAAGGTCACGGCGCGGAACGCGGGGTTGTTGACGTTGGGCGAGAGCGAGGCTGTGCGATTCGTCGGACCGATCGCGCCGGCGACAAAGCGCGGCCTTTCGGGCGTCGAGCAAGCGTCGGCAGCGCGCCGCGCGATCTGCGCCGCGGCTACGTTGATCTCGTAGGCGAACGGCTCGAGATCGTAGTCGGCCAGAGAGATAGCCTGGGCATTGAACGTATTGGTCTCAATCAAATCGGCGCCGGCATCGAGATACTGCTGGTGAATCTCCTCGATGACCTCAGGCTTTGTGAGGCAGAGAAGGTCGTTGTTACCCTTCAGATCCCGCGGGTGATCGGCGAATCGCGAGCCGCGAAAGGCCGCCTCGTCCAGGCGATAGCGCTGGACCATCGTACCCATCGCGCCGTCGATGATGAGAATGCGCTTTCGGAGAAGCTCGTGCAGCTCGGCCGTTCGATCGGGTCGTGTCATGGTGTCTCCCGCGTTTGAAAACAAAAAGGCCCCACGCTCTTGATGCGCGGGGCCTCGAGATCAGATGCGACTTGGGTCTCGACTACGGCTCTTTAGCTTTTTTTACCCTGGTTGCAAGCGGCCCCAACTCAATCCAGCGGCGAGCAATGTACGGCAGCCGTGAAGGCGATGTCAATCAGGAGAGCGTTTTCGTGCGGAGGGGATCGTATAATTGCCGCGATTCGGCACCCCGATTTGCGAGGGAATTCCCCTGACCATCAAAGATCAGCCTGCGTCGCCGCACCCGACGAGCCCAGCCGTGCTGATGCTCGGGCATCCTGGTCACGAGTTGCGACTGCATGGATGGCTGGAGCGCAATCATCCAACCGTGCACATCCTGACGGACGGGTCAGGCGCGAATCGCTCGCCGAGGATTGAAGCGACCCTCCGACTCCTCGATCGTAGCGGCTGCCGGAAAGGCAGCATCTTCGGACGATTCACGGACCGCGAGCTCTACGACCTGATCCTTCGAGGCGAGTGCGAGCCGGTTGCCGAGGTTGTGCTCGACCTTGCCGCCGATCTCGTGCGAAAGTCGGTGGAATTGGTCATCGCGGATGCGTTCGAGTTGTACAACCCGGCGCACGATCTCGCGTCGCTGATCGCGCGGCTCGCGGCCGAGCGTGCTACGAACGACCGAGGTCGCTTCGTCGCCGTGTACCACTACGCCGTAGTCGGAGATCCGTCGCTGACGACGCCTGGCGCAATGGTATTGGCCCTCGACGACGATGCCGTGGCGAGAAAAATGAGGAGCGCCGAGGCCTACGGCGAGTTGCAATCCGAGATCGTCGATGCGCTCGCGCGATACTCGCCCGCGGCCTTCCAGACTGAGGTTCTCTGGCCGGCCTCCGGGCCGCTGCTTCCGGCAGATCCTTCCGGCGTTCCCTACGAGCAGCACGGTGCGGACCGAGTGCGGGCCGGCGTATACCAGCGCGTGCTGCGCTATCAGAACGAATTCGTTCCTTTTGCGTCGCGACTCATCGAGCTCGTCGGCTCGGCCGTCGGTGCGAGGCCGGCGTGCCACTGACCGTACTAATCACGAACCTCTCGCTGTCCGGACGAACGGGCACGGAAACCTACACTCGCGATCTCGCGCTGGGTCTTCTCCGCGAGGATTGCCTGCCGATCGTCTACTCCACGAACCTCGGCGATCTGGCCGACGAGCTTCGTCAAGCCACGATTCCGGTGATCGACGGGCTCGAGCAGATGCAGCGTCCGCCCGACGTAATCCATGGCCATCACAATCTCGAGACCCTGGCTGCGCTGTCGCGTTTTCCAGGTGTACCGGCGGTGTTTGTCTGCCACGATGCAACAGCGTGGCATTCGATTCCGCCCTTGCATCCTCGGGTAGGCATGTACCTCGCGGTGGATGACAACTGCCGCGACCGGATGCTCTACGAGTACGGCATTCCGGAGAGCCGCATCCGTGTCGTGCCGAACGCCGTCGATCTTGGGAGGTTCGCGCGGCGCACGTTGCTGCCGGCGAGACCGGCTCGGGCATTGCTCTTCGGAGGAGCGGGAAGCGAGGCGACGTCGCTTGCAGCAGTGCGAGTCGCGTGCGCCGAGCGTGGCATGACGCTCGATGTGATCAGCGAGAGCACGGGTCGCGGTACGCAGACGCCGGAGGCCTCACTGTCAGGCTACGACGTCGTGTTCGCCAAAGCCCGATGTGCACTCGAAGCGCTGGCTATCGGCTCCGCCGTGATTCTCTGCGACGGCCGCAAAATGGGACCGATGGTCACTGCGGCCGAGCTTGACCACCTGCGCCGGCTGAATTTCGGAAGGCGGGCGCTACAGAGTCCGATCGAAGTGGCGACGCTGCTTCGCGAGATCGATCGCTACGATCCCGCGGACACGGCGGAAGTCACGAATCGGATCCGCGAGAGGGGAGGCCTGACCCATCTCACGCAAGCGCTCATCGAGATCTACGAGGCTATGCTGGCCAATCCACCGATGACCACCTGCGATGAGGAAGCACCGGCCATCGCTGCGTTCCTGGAACATCTCGCCCCTCGGCTGCAACGGCAAATGGACACGCCGGCGCGACGAACCCTTCGCTCGTTGAAGCGAGCACTGCTAAACGCTCCGGCGGCCGGCGCGCTGCGGCGATGGGGCGTCTCGATCCGCCGGCAGTTGTCCAAGCCATAGCTCTCGATCCCGTCAACCTTCACCGTCTGCGCGGCGATAAGGATGAGGGGCTTACCACTGACAACCACTGACCACTGAACCACTGATCACTGTATACAATACCGCGCCATGGGTGACTTTTCTGCGTACGAGATCCTCAATCGCAAGCGCCGCGGGGCGCCTCTCGAGCCTCGGGAGATCGAAACGTTCATCAGCTCCTACACTCGCGGCGAGCTGCCCGACTACCAGATGAGCGCGCTGCTCATGGCGATCGCGATCAATGGCATGACGGCATCGGAGATGGCCACGCTGACCCAGGCCATGCTTCGCTCCGGCGAGGAGTGGCATCTGCGCGACCGCTACGACTTCTTGGCGGACAAGCACTCGACAGGCGGCGTCGGC
>DASQGS010000518.1:0-1561 GCA_035632455.1 Thermoanaerobaculia bacterium
CACGGAAGCGCTGCGCATCCAGTTCCACATCGCAAGCGTAAGAGCCCACAGCCCATAGACGAGCAGAAACATGACGCGCTGTCGATGGCGGTCGCTGTCGGAAGCCACGGTGCGCTCCTCCGAAGGCTTCCGCTCATCGGCGGCAATCGACCAGGCGAGCGCGAAGGTCGGAAAGAGGCCGAGGATGACGTTGAGCGCGAGAGTCATGGAATGACGGCTGTGGCGCAGCGAACCTCAGCGGTAGCGAACATCGATCACCTTCCGTACGACGTCCTTCGCCGCGCCCGGGAGGTTCTGGACGCGCGTGAGGACGTCATTGAAGGTGTGAGATTCGCCGCCATGTTTGAAACACTCGGCGCACCGCGGGAGGCTCGAGAAATCGCGCCGCGCGAACGCGGCCTGCATCTCTGCCAGGCGATCGCCTTCGATGATGTCGCGCAGCGACTGCGTCTTGAGGTCCCCCATGACCTGGTCGCCGTGCGCGTCGTAGCAGCAGTGTGTGACCCGGCCGTCGGCGAAGATGACCACCCAGGTGAAGAAGGCGCCCTGGACGCAGCCGTAGAACTTGCCGTGGAGGTCGGTCTCTTCATTGACGTCGAGAGCCTCGCAAGTCTTCTCGATGACTCGGGCGTTGCGGTACTGCTTGAGATCGAACAGGCGCCGGAAGTCGTCGATGGTCTCACCGAGCGTGAGCCGCGAGCGCATTTTCTGGATCTCGATGCGCATCGGATGCCCTTTTGCTTGCTCCAGGAATCTCCGAGTCAGCTCTACCAGTCGGTCGAAATCGCCGCCGGTGCGGAGTTGAGGGTAGATCTTCGGGTCGATGGAATCGACGCAGATCCGCAAACGCTTGAGCGGTGAGGCGAGCAGCTTCGCTCCCACTTCCTCAGTCAACACGAGTCCATTCGTCGATACGCTGGCCTCGGGGAAAAGCCGGATGGCATCGTCGATGCGCGAGTACAGAAGCGGCTCCCCCATCTCGTGCAGCCACTTCAGCTTCAGCCCGAGGCCGTGAATCTCCCGCTCCGACTTCTCGACCAGAGGCCAATCCATGTCCTCGTACGGCCGGCGAAGCACAGGCAGCGGACACATCCCGCAGCGCAGATTGCACTTGGACGTCAGCTCCAGGCCGACCTTGAAACGGCGAGGGTTGAATTTCATATTCGAGCCAATCGCCCCACCAGCGCACCATATTCCTCCCACGAATACTTCCGCGCGCTCGCCGCAGCAGCCTCCTCCATCGCCGCACGATCGCTGTGCGCGAAGAATGCCGACACCGCCCGCGCCAGCGCCGCCGGATCCTCCGGAGGAACGAGCATTCCGTTGATTCCGTCCTCGATGATCTCGGGCAGCCCGCCGACGCGCGTGGCAATCACTGGCCTGTCGAAGTGAAACGCCGTCAGCGCCACGCCGCTCTGCGCCTCGAGGCGATACGGCGCAAGCACGACGTCGCAAGCAGCGAACCACGTCGCGATCTCAGCGTCAGGAATGAAACGGAAGTCGAAAACGATGGAAGAGGGACGAGACAATCGTGTCATCCCGAGCCGCGCAGACGGCGAGG
>DASQGS010000519.1:0-9941 GCA_035632455.1 Thermoanaerobaculia bacterium
CCCACCGCCGCGGCAGCCAGGACCGCGAGGCGCCTCGCAGTGCCGTACGTCATCACACCCCGAGGAATGCTCGTCGGCGAGTTGCTCCAGCGCAAGAGCCGGCTCGTCAAGAACGCCTGGATCTCCTTCGTGGAACGGCGCAACCTCGCGCATGCGGCGGCGGTTCACTTCACTTCCAAGCGTGAGTGGGACGATGCCTCCGCGCTCAAGCTGCCTTTGCCGCATCCGCTCGTCATCCCGAACGGCATCAATCCGCCGCAAGATCCACCTTCGACGTCGCGCGATACCGCCACGATTCTCTTCGTCGGAAGGATCAATTGGAAGAAAGGGCTGGACCGGCTGATCGCAGCGCTCGCTCTTCTCGAACCAGGAGTCCGTCTCGAGATGGCCGGCAACGACGAGGAGAATTACACGCCGTCGCTGCTCGCGCTCGCCGAATCGCGGAAGGTCTCCGGGCGGATCTCGTTCCTCGGCCCCGTGGACAGCGACGCAAAGTCGCGCCTGCTGCGGGGAGCGACTCTCCTCGTGCTCCCTTCCTACTCGGAGAACTTCGGCAACGTCGTCCTGGAGGCAATGGCTGAGGCCTTGCCGGTCGTCGTCACGCCGGAGGTCGGGTTGGCCTCGGACGTCGCGGACGCGCAGAGCGGCGTGGTCGCGAATGGAGATCCTCAATCGCTCGCGGATGCAATTGCCGTGCTGCTTGCCGACGCCACGCGCCGTTCGGAAATGGGCGCCCGGGGACGCTCGCTGGTGCTGCAGCGCTTCACCTGGGCGCGAGTAGCGGAGGAGATGGAGGCGGCGTACGAGGAGATCGCGAGGCGCCGGCCCTAACGGTAGGGCCCAGCAGCGCTAGCTAGGCCGAACGGCGGCGAAGCCGCCGAAAAAACCCTCTCCCGGCGGGAGAGGGTCGCCGCGCAGCGGCGGGGTGAGGGGACTCCCTCGCGGCTCTTGCGCGTGTTGCATTGTGGAAACGTCGACGCGAGATCGCCATCGCTTTGACTGCGCGCTCCGCGCGGGGTCCCCTCACCCGCGCTTCGCGCCGCCCTCTCCCGGCGGGAGAGGGCTTTTCGATGCGTCGATCGTTCTGAATATTTGCGAGTGTCCAACTCGAACGCCCAGCGACGGCCTGCGCCTTCAGCTCCTGATTCGCAAATCGCGCTCGATCAGTGCAATCGACAGGATCATCTCGGCGGTCGTCCGCTCGAAGACGTACTGCCAGCCGGGAGAGCCGTCGAGAATGCAGCGCTTCACGAACAGTGTGTAGAAGAAGACCAGCGGCGGCGCGATTACGCGGAGGCGTCGGATGCGTCCCGAGAACGGCAGAGTGCCGGGAGCCGCTGTCGCCAGCTTCTCGGCCTCCCGCTCCATGTAGCGCGCCTGCCGGTGCAGGAACGAAGACAAGCTCTTGCGATCATCGTGGACGATCCTGCTGCGAAGCTCGCCGATCGCGCCCTCGATTCGCTCGCGCTGCGTATGGCCATCCTGATCGAAGAAACACCAGCCGCGTCGAAGAAGCACGGCCCGCGGAGGATAGAGCGACGCGCGCAGCGGGCGTCCGCGGACGGCGTAGATGAATCCCGCTTTGTAGGCGTTGGTTCCATCGGGTGGCGCCAGCGCATCGAGCTCGCGAATCATCTCATCGGGGACGAAGTAGTCGGCATCGAGCGCCAGCAACCAAGGAGTCGCGACCTCGGACAATCCATACGTCCACTGATCCGCCGGCCCCTCGAATCTCCGCTGCAGCAGGCGGACATTCGGAAACGAACGCGCGATCTCGACCGTGCGGTCGTCGCTGAAGCTGTCCACCACGATGACCTCGTGCGCCCAACGGAGCTGACCGAGCGTGCGGGCGATGTTCGGCTCCTCGTTGCCCGTAAGCACCAGCGGCGTGATCAGATCGAGCATTGCCTACACCCGTTCGATCATCAGATTGCCCATGACCAGGAGGTCCATCTTCGTGCGAAGGAAACAATCGAGGGCCTGCTCGGGATTGTTCACAACCGGCTCGTTCTCATTGAACGACGTGTTGAGCACGATCGGAACGCCGGTGAGATCGCGGAAGGCCTCGATGAGGTGATAGTAGCGCTCGTTCTGCGCCTCGGTGACGGATTGCAGGCGGCCCGAGCCATTCACGTGCGTCACGGCCGGAATCTGCTGCCGCCGCTCTTCGCGGATTTGGTAGACCTGCAGCATGAACGGAACGTCGTAATCCGTCTCGAACCACTCGCCGACAGCCTCCCGGAGGATCGACGGAGCGAAGGGACGGAACGACTCCCGTCGCTTGATCTTCAGGTTCAGGATGTTCTTCATGTCCGCTCGCCGAGGATCGCAAACGATGGAACGATTACCGAGAGCACGGGGCCCCCACTCCATGCGTCCTTGAAACCAGCCGACCACATTTCCCCTGGCGATCGACTCCGCGGTGCGGCGGCAGAGCTCGCGCTCGTCGAGAACGCGCTCCATCCGGCATCGCCCATTCTCGATGTCGGCGACGCGCGCTTGAACTGCGCCATCGATCGAAGCATCGTCATACTCAGGCCCCCAGTTCGCGTGATCCATCACGAAACCGCGGGGCCGGCCGAGGATCTGATTCCACACGTAGTACGCCGCGCCGATCGCGCCCCCGGCATCTCCCGCAGCGGCCTGAATGTAGAGCTCGCGAAACGGCGTGCGCTCGAAGATCAGCCCATTGGCCACGCTGTTGTATCCACAGCCACCGGCCAAGCAAAGTCGTTTGGTGCTCGCCTTCTCATACAGCCGGTTGGCTAGGGCGAAGAAGGCCTCCTCGTACATCGCCTGCATCGATGCGGCGACGTTCTTGTGGCGATCGTCGATGGGATCGTCTGGATTCCGCGACGGACCCAGAAGATCCTCGAGCAGCGTCGTGTACACCTTTCCAATGACTGGCGTGCCCGCCTCCCAGATCATCTGGAGGCCCTCGGTGTGATGCACGAAGTAGTCGAGGCCCAGCTCATAGCGCCCGTCCTCCTTTACTCGGACGACGTCGCGCATCGCGCTCATCAGCACGGGTTTCCCGTACGGCGCCAGCCCCATGACCTTGTACTCGTCGCCGTAGTGCGGGAAGCCGAGGTACTGCGTGATGGCGGTGTAGAACATCCCGAGCGAATGGGGGAACGTCACCTCGCCGGCGACATCCATTCGATCCGCGCGTCCGCTGCCCCACATGGCGCTGCAGAAATCGCCGAACCCGTCGACCGACAGCACGGCCGATTCCTCGAATGGGCTGACGAAGAACGCAGACGCGAGATGGGCGCGATGGTGCTCGATGTTGTGCACCTTCGGCTTCAGCGCACCGCGATCGATGCCGAACGCCTCGGCAATTTCGGACGCGATGTCGCGAACCCTCGCTGCGTTCTCGAGGCGCCGGCGGATGGCCTCGAACGACGGTCGGCGGGATACGGCGAAAAGAGCCTTCTTGAGGAGATTCGCATTCGGGTCGCGATTCACGGCGACATGGTCGACGTCATTCAGCGCCACTCGCGCTTCCCGGAGGCAATACTCGATCGAATGAAGCGGGAATCCGGCCCAATGCTTCACGCGGCGGAAGCGCTCTTCCTCCGCCGCGGCCAACAGCCGTCCGTCGATCACAACCGCGGCCGAGGCATCGGCGTGATGGGCATTGATACCGAGGATGATCATGCGCGGACCTCGAGAAGTGGAGATAATGAAAGACGTGCATGGAAGCGCGCCGGGTCATCTTTGTGAATCGCTACTTCCACCCCGACCATTCTGCAACAAGTCAGATGCTGACCGACCTCGCATTTTTTCTCGCCGGCCGCGGCTGGCAAGTCAGCGTGGTCACCAGCCGGCAGCGCTACGACGATCCGGGATCGGAACTGCCGGCGCGCGAGTCCGTGCGCGGCGTGTCCATCCATCGCGTAGCCACGACGCGATTCGGACGGGCACTGCTCCCAGGGCGCGCCATCGACTACCTCACGTTCTATGTCAGCGCGTTCCTGGCGCTCTTCCTCATGATCCGCAGGAAGTCCCTGGTGGTCGCCAAGACCGATCCTCCGCTGATCTCAGCCGTCGCGGCTCTTGCAACGAGGCTCCGCGGCGGGACGCTGGTAAACTGGGTGCAGGATCTCTTTCCCGATGTGGCGGTCGCCCTCGGCGTGATGAGATCTGGCTCCCTCACCACGCGACTGGCCAACCGGCTGCGCGATGCGGCGCTGCGTCGCGCGCGTACCAACGTCGCCCTCGGGGACCTCATGGCGGAGGCGATTCGGGCCCGCGGAGCTCGCGTCGTCGTTCAGCACAATTGGGCTGATTCGAGCCTGGTTCCGGTGGCGCGCGACGCAAACTCGCTCCGCGCAGAGTGGGGTCTCGGCGATCATTTCGTCGCCGGCTACTCCGGCAACCTCGGCCGTGCTCACGAGTTCGCGACACTTCTCGGCGCCATGCGCCAGCTCGCCGGCGACCCTCGGGTCCGCTTTCTCATCATCGGCGCCGGAGCCCACCTCGCTGAGCTTCGAGAGAAGACCGCCGGCCTCGGAAACGTGCGATTCCAGCCGTATCAGCCGCGCGAGACGCTGGGCATGAGCCTTTCAGTCCCGGACGTGCATCTCATCTCGCTGCAACCTGCACTCGAAGGACTAATCGTGCCGAGCAAGCTGTACGGAATTCTCGCCGTGGCCCGCCCTGCGATTCATATCGGCGCAAGCGAGGGTGAGGTCGGCCGTATCCTGCTCGCCAACGATTGCGGCATGGTCGTCGCTCCCGGCGATACGACGGGCCTTGCTCGCGCCATCACGATGCTCGCCTCCGATCCCGGCCGCGCGGCTGCCATGGGAGCCCGCGGGCAATCCCTGTTCGAGACGGCATACGGTGCTGACGTGGCCCTGCCGCGATGGGAATCGATTCTGAGCGAGGCTGCCGATGGTTGACTACGACAAAGCGGCGAAGATTTTCTACTCGCCGCTCGACGGGGCGATGTTCGGCCTCCTCCTGATTGCGGCCGCACATCCGCGCATCGGATGGATGCCCGTCGAACCGCCACCGCAGCGCCTGGCACTGGCGGAGTGGATAATGGACCACCCGGCGGACTGGAACGCCGCCAGCGTCATTGCCGGCCAGGCACTGGACCTTCCGATCCGCGAACGTTTCGCGCTTTGGCGCGCGGCCCACGAGGCGGGCGAGCGGCTCGCTCCCTATCGCCCGAATGCGGATGTCGCCACGTTGCGCGCCGGCCTGTTCCACTGGCATGAGATGTCTCCGGCGGACCGGCACATGCTGCTCGACCTGGCGGTTCCGCTGCTTCACGACGAGGGCATGTTCCGCCTGATGGCAAAGCCGCTTTGGGATCTGACCCACGACATCGCGCTTCTTCGCCGGGCCCAGCCACACAATTTGGAATCGCTGACGATGCTCGAGAGCCTCGCGGTGACCAACGGGCGCTTCAGCGACTATCGGCAACTTCGCGGCGAAGCGGCCCGCGCGCGAGCGTCCGCGTTCGAAGCGAGAAAGCGAAAGGCCTCACCTGGCGAGATCCTCGCGTCGCTCCCGCCCACCTTGCGCACTTCGGATATCCCACTCGTCAAGAGCGCGCTCGTGGAATTGGCGCGCAGACCCATCGAAGCGCTACCAGGCGTAAGCGGGGACGGCCCCATCGATTTCGCGGTGCGGCAAAACCTCCAGCCGCTCGACGGCCTGATCGATCTGGCGCGGCAAGCCGGCACGGCCAGCGATCCGAACCGCGCGCGGTTGGCATTGCAGCTCGGGAATCCCGAGCTCGCCGCCAGCATCGAGCTGACCTCGCTGACGCTCGATCCGCACGCATGGATCCGCTATCGCGTCGAGCGCGCGCTCTTCGAAGCGAAGCGCGGCGACGCTCGGGGCGCCGAGATGCAACTTTCGAGGGCTGCGGCCGGCAGCGCCACAGTTCCCATCGACGTCCTCGCGTTTGCGGCTTCAATCGCCACGAACCAGCATGCCGAAGCGGCGGTTGAGCGATATCGTACCGAGCTCGCGGCGCGGTTCGGCGGCCGCATCGCGCCCGAGGCGTGGCTAGGGCTCTGCGAAAAGGACATCTGCTATTCCGCAAAGGCGGATGTCTGGGCCGGAGACCGCAGGACGCTTACGATCACCATCGAGACGGTTCAATCGGATGAGGTCCCGCCTTACGTCGAGATCTTCTCCGACGATGCACTCCTCGCCGAGGGTCCTGTCCTGGGCCGGACTGGCTTCGCCTTGGCTCTGACGCCCGGCCTGCACCGCATCGAGATTCGCGTCGCGAACCCGACCACGCGCAACCTCATGCACCGGCGGGTCAAGGTGTCAGAAGCCACGTTCTGAAGCGACTCTCCGAGGGTCATTCCCCATCCATGCCGGCGTGATCGCTATCCTCGTGATCCCGGCCTTCAACCTCGTGGCCCCCTGTTCCGAAGCGAGAGCGAACAGAGACCCCGGCACCGACGATAGCGGCCAGCGTCACGGGATTGGCGGGAATGTAGAAATTGAAGTCGGTCAATCCGTGCAGCATCGCGATCGTGAGGCTCGTCAGCGCGGCAGTGAGCCAGGCGCGGCGCTCCCAAGCCTTCAACTTCGCATAACGACCTGCGGCAGTCCTGGCTAACGCTACATATCCGCCAAACAGCGGGACAAGTGCAATCAGCAAGCCCGCAGTTCCAGTGGTGGCGGCCACTTCGAGGTAATCGTTGTGCGCGTGATGGTAGATCTTGCCGGCATCGAAACGTTGCAACGACGAAGAGATCGCCTCGAACGTACCGAAGCCGCTGCCGAAAAGCGGAAAGCGCCTCCAGAGGCCGAGGGAGACATCGATTCCCGTGCGCCGTCCGCCTAGCGTCTCCTCCTCCGCCGCTGCGGGCAGAAGCCGGGAGGCTGTCGTGCGCTCCCTTCCGAGAAACTCGATCAGCCCGCTGAGCACCGCGCCAACAACGAGCACGATCGCGAGTACCTTGAGCGCCGCGAACCCGACGGCCTGACGACGGCCGTGCCGCAAGCCTACCGACGAGTCTCGATGGCCCGCCAGGTCGCGTTCCTTCAGGCTTCCGCGGCGAACGACGATCACGCTGACACCTGCAATCGCAGCCACAAGAGAAAGCAGCGCACCTCGCGACTGGGCGAGCAGGATCGAAACGAGGCAGGCTACCGAAGTCGCGAACGACATTGCCACAACAGCCAACTTTTTTTCGAACAGACGGCTGATTCGGCGCGCCAGCGACGCGCGAATCCGAGCCGAGTGCCATGCGCCAGCGGTCAGGAACAGTGCAACCGGGAAGATGATCGCCAGATAGTGTGCGAAGTGATTGGGGTTCACGTATGTTCCGGTCACGCGGCTGTACATCTTCGTGTTGACCCAGCCCCAGATCGCGTAGCGCCGCAACGCCGCCTCGCGAACGCCATAGAGCGCCTGGAACAGCGCGCCCGTGCAGAGCACCAGGGCCAGGGCAGACCGCTGGCTCGCGTGGCGGACCAGAAGAGCTGACACATGGAATGTGGCGAAGATCGCGAGGAGCTGGAACAGCCCGAGCCTTGTAGCCGCGGGGTCAACCGAGATCGGGAACCAACCGGCCGATGGCGGCTGATCGCGGAGCATGCAGCTGATCCTCGCGGCGTCACCCCAGATCGTGTGCGACTCCGGGGATACCAGGCGCAGCAGCCCAGGCGGAAGCGGGATGAGCTGCATAGCGACGACGAGGATGAACAAGGTGCCGCCGATCGACCAGATGCGATACGCAAGTGGGAAGTACGGCGCCCAAGTGCCGAGCTTCACCTCCGCGACAAATGCAATGGCCACGACTGTGCAGAGGAACAGGGGAACGAGGATGAGCGGCATCTGCGCTCCCTCGACGACCGAGCCAAAAGGGAGTGGTAGCCAAAGGAGGTAGAAACACAGGAGCAACATGCTCAGTCCCTCGGCCGCCGCGATCACCCGCGGTTGCCGAGGTGCAGCGACCGCCTTGGTCGTGCCGGGCATCACCAGGATTGTACGGGACTCAGCCCGTCAGACCCCCGCTGATTCGAGGACCGACGGAGCTCCCGCGACTCGACCGACTGACAACAGCACGGAGGCCAAGCTCGCCACAGCCTCGGGCGAGCGCTCGGATTCGCGAGCCCAAGTCCCATTCGCCGGATGGCCCTTCAGAGATTCGGACGGAAGAAATCTCCTATTAACCTTAATGGCCTATCTTCCTCTCATCAGGCCAAAAACATGCGCGTGACTTTCACAATCCCGGTGCGAATAACCGTGGTAACATGCTCTGGGTCCAATCATTTAGAGAGCATGGAGGAGGGGGTTGTGCGCATCTCGGTCGTCCGCTTGCTCATCTGCATCGCGGTTGGTCTTCCTTTCGCCAGAACATCGATGGCGCAGGAGGGGATGCGCGATCGGGGCCGGAATCTGGGGGCCAGCCAGCAGATCGTCTCTGATCTGCAGAAGGCGCGTTTTCACTACGGATCGATCTATCTCCTTTCTCGCTTCGAGCTCATGGACCTCGGCTACGATCAGAGTTTCTACGTGCCGACGCAGGATCAAGGCAACGGCGTTTCCCTCGGGCTATCGGCTCCCCACAGGCTTTACTTCGTCCCTTCCAAGAAGGTCGTTCTGTCAGGCGACTTCGTCCCTCAGTACACCATCCAGACGGGAAAGAATCACCGGAGCCAGTTCGGCTACAGCTCCCGTGCCGACGTGCAGTTCCTTCTCAATCATCTCTACCTCGACGCCTACGGCACCCACGCGGACTCGCTAAAGGCCGATACCGGGGAGATCGACCGGCTCACGACCATCCGCTCGACCGATGTCGGAGTGAACGGCGAGATCAAGTACTCCTCCCGAACCAGCGCCACCTTCAGCGCCGCGGGTCGCAACCTGAGCCATCCTGCTTCGCGGATTCAGCCTACCGACGTCGCGGTGGAGCTGCTCGATCGAAAAGAGCGCAACTACAGGGCATCGATCGTCCACAAGACTTTCCCGCTCACCTCGCTGCTGGTCGCGGGCGAGTGGAGCGACTACACCTTCACGCACGCCACCTACAAAGACGCGACCAGGCGGGTCGCCTCGGCCGGCGCAATCTTCGACAACGGCGTGACCAGCGGCAGGCTCGAGGTTGGAGAGGCACGGCTTCTGTTCAACGATCCCACCCAGCACGATTTCCGCGGAGCGGTCGGATCATTCGAGATCGCCCGCCACCCTGCAAGCCGTTGGTCCTACGGCGCTTCAGCCACACGTGATCTCGAATTCTCAATCCTCGCGTTCAACAACTACTACATCGAGGACCGAGTCCAGGCATCGATCAACCATAATGCGACGAGGTCCCTAAGCCTGCGTTTGAGCACCCAGATCGGTCGCGATTTGTACGACGTTCCGGCTCCGGACCAGAACTTTATCTTTCGTAAACGCCGTGACGACATCTCCTTCACCAGCGTGGGATGGGTGTACACCTTCGCGAACCGCTTGCGTGGAGGGTTCGATATTGGGTACTACCAGAGAAAGTCGAATTTCGACGTGACGAGCCAGAATGGAATACGCGGCATTCTCCACCTGTCATTTACTCCCTAGAAACCCAATAAATCCTTTGGAAATAGGGTTGGCTCAAAAGAACGGCCTCCGAGGGCCGTTGAGCTTCGAGAGAAGAGGTAGTAGTAGGCAGTCTAATCCAGCGGAAGCTCTGAGAGCGCCCGCCGCAGCCCGCGACTTGGGCGGACTGCGCCCAGATCCGAAAAACGAGTACCCGGAATGAAGAGAATCCCAGCACTCATCGTAGTTCTCGTTGCCCTTTGCGCGCTTGCATCGACGGCCGTCGCACAGATGTCGTCGCCGATGGACACCACGCCTCGCTCTGACGTTCTCACGTCCACGGACGCCCCGCTCGGGCCGCATGACGTGATCGACCTCAAGGTGTTCCAGGATCCTTCGTTGAACACGCGAGCCGCGGTTGGCGACGATGGAAAGGTCTACG
>DASQGS010000520.1:0-6435 GCA_035632455.1 Thermoanaerobaculia bacterium
GGAGCCCGCGTTATGTCTCTTCCCCGGGCGCTCACTTCGCGATTTTCTACAGTACAACCAGGCCGGCCAGTCCGCGGTGCTCACCGCCCGCGCCGCCGAAGGATGGAGCTTCTCGAAGGAGGGGCTGCTCCAATCGAGGCGAGGGGCGTCGGGCGTCGAATTGACGATGCAGCAGGGAGATCATCTGCAGCAGGTGGTGAACCAGGCGACAGGCGAGGCGTTCCCGTACAAAGGTCATGCGACGGCGGACGGGATATGGCTGCTCGACGCGCAACCCTATTCCACGGGCGACCAACTCTTCTTCATCACTCGTTCGTTCGACTCAGATGGCCGCGTGCGGTCGGAGGAAGTGACTTATGACAGTGCCGCCTGCAGGCACGGCGTGTCCTATGTGGCGACGTACACTTATGAAGGGGACTTGGTGGTTGCGGGACAAATCAAGGGCGGGTATGACGGATACAGAGTGGAGGGCTTTCCGCAGGTGCGGTGGGAAGTTGCGATGACGCGTAAGTTCGATGCGAACGCCCGCCTTGTACACGAAGAGTTGGCTGTCACATCGTTCCAGAAGACGTACAAGGACAAGCCTCGGGGCACTGTGAGCGATGAAGTGCGGCGCGTGTACCAGAACCTCAAGGCAGGCCCGAAGGCGGCTCCGCTCGATATCCGCGCGACGGGCGACGTCTGCGGCTTCGTCTCCCCGGATCGCGTGCTCGACGAGGCGATCGACCTCCGGCCGCTCTTCGTGGTATCGCCGGCGGTCGCCGTGCGGCTCTCGCCCCGAGATAACCGAGTGGCGGTCGACTACGCGTATTCGGACAAGTAGTTGCGCTATGGCGTGATCGCGCGCTTCAGCAGTTTGACGCCGTCCCCGACGGCCACCGAGGCGACCGCATAGGTCTCGGCGATCTCGAGATCGCAGTCATCTGCGCGAACCGCGATCACCTGCCCCCGGCCGATTTTCTCCCCGCCGCGGACGAGACTTACCTCGTCGCCGACTTTGACTCCCTGCGCTGAACCGAGAATCCAGACCGCGTACTGTCCATCAATCTTGCGGACCGCGCTCGGCGGGACGACGCTCGGATGCGACAGGCCGGCAACCTTCTTCTGATCTGTACGATGGTCGGCGGACGATTTGACTATCGGCTCCTTGACCTGAGGACTCACAGTAGGTCTTTGGTTAGGAGTGACGATTTCGATTCCCTTCGCCGACGGTGGACCCTCGTGACCTCGCGGGGGAACCTGAGTGACCGGCGCCATGAACTTGAGCGGCGCGGGACCGGCCGTTATTTTCTCAATGAGCTCGAGAGAGAGCGCATCATCATCTTGCACGGGAACGGGAGTGGCCGATTCGATGTCCTCGGGCGGCGCGGGCTCGGGCGAGTCGGATTCGACGGGTGTGTCGGATTCCATGACGTCGGGCGAGAGCTCAACCTCGGCGTCAGTGGGGGCATACTCGGATCTTTCTTTAGGGTTCCTCGTCGCAGACGTGGCAGCCACCCTCTTTGAAGCGCCAACAGTACCGGGTTGGCCTGCGCCAGGTTGTGCAGACGTGGACTGTGGCCCACCGGACTGCGGGCCTGTCTTCGTTGCCGGAGCACTGGATTGCGAGCCTGTCTTCGTTGCCGGAGCACTGGATTGCGGGCCTGTCTTCGTTGCCGGAGCACCGGATTGTGAGCCTGTCTTCACCGGAGGCGGGTTCGGTGCTGCCTGAGCCGTCGGAGTAACCGATTGCGGACGTGTCCTCGCCGGAGGCGGGGTTGGTGCTGCTTGAGGCTGTGGTGGAGGTGTGGCTTGTTTGGCGGGCGCGGCCTTTGTCTTTGTATCCTCCTTCTTATCACCGAAGGCGCACGGAACGGCGAGGAGGCACGTCAGCGCTGAAACCAGACCGAAGACACGATGCCACTTCATCTGAATCCCCTCCTTTGGGCGGGAGACGGTCGATCTGCTGCGCGGACGCTCCACAATCGCTTCACACTATAATACCCTACATATGCCTTTGACGAATGAAGGCTTTTGATCTGCGGAATCGTGAGCTGCGCAGACGGCGAGGATCTCTTTGCGAGCCTCGTGGTTCTTGCCAAGGGGATCCTTCGGCGCGCTCTACCCCTCCGGGGTGGCGCCGCCTCAGGATGACACGCCTGACCACTGACCACTGCTCACTGCTTCTTCGCCAGAACCTCCACCCGCCGTTGCGCGAGCAGATACGTCGAGTCGTTGATTGAGGTCTTCGGTTTGTCCACGTGCTTGTACGCCGCGAGGGCTGCGTCTTTGGAGCCGTAGTTTTCGGCGATGCGGCCGAGGACGTACCAGTCGTGGCTGGCCGGTTCCTCGCGGCCGGCGTCGTCCATGCTTTGGAGCAATGTGTTGCGGGCCTCGATGCTCTTGCCGGTCTCGGCGTAGATCGCGGCAAGCGTGTGAAGCGAGGCTGGGGTCGAGCCCGGCATTGAGTTCGCGCGGCGCGCGTCCGCGAGAGCGCGGTCGAGGCTGCGGTTGATGAACAGCGCGTTCCAGGCGAGATTGTTGTAATCGTTCGACGTCGGTTCGAGCTCGTCAACGATCTGCCGGTAATACTTGTCGCTGGTCGCGTAATCGCCGTCGCGCAGCGCGGCCCGGGCCATGGCCCGATAGGCATCGCGATCCTTCGGAAGGCGCGCCAGCCGCTCCTTGGCCATCGTCTCCACCTCCGGGCGCTTCCCGGTCTCTGTCAGCGCGAGGGTCAGGAGATCGAAGGCCAGGCTGGAATCGGGATACGTTTTTGCCAGGCGCCGGCCCGGCTCGATGATCTCGCTCCACTGTTGCCTCGACGCATAATTGAGGATGAGCGCGGAATCGATGCGCGCCTTCACCTCCTCGCTGGCGTTGGCGCGCGCCTTCATGAGGATCGGAATGGCGCGATCGGCGATATCGCGATTGAACATGAGGCTTGCGGCGGCGACGCGGATCTCGTCCACCGTCGCCGAGGTCGTCGCCTTCGCCCAAAGCTTCGCGAACGGCGGACCCGCCAGCGCGTCGTCGCCGCCGCCGGCGGTGATCTCATCGCGCGCCCAGTTCAGCCACTGCTTCGCGGCATCGAGCGCGCCCGCGTCGGCCAGCCGCAGCACGCTCCATCCGATCAGGCCCGGCAAGCGGTTTGTGGCGCTGACGACGTAATTGCCCTTCTCCTTGATGACATAGAACGTCTCGTCCTGAAGGCCGCCCTCGCCGGCGTTGCGGGTGCGGATGCGATAGCCGGTCTTGTCGTCGCCCTCCTGGAGGAGCTCCATCCCGCTGACGCCGAGGTCGGCGTAGAACACGAGCGGCATGCTCTGCTTCGTGGCGATCAGGCGGATGGTCGTCGCGGTGTGGTCGGCCGTGTCATCGTCCTCGCCGTCGGGATCCTCTTGCTTGGTCAGGAACTTCTGCTCATCCGAGGCAAAGTGAGCGGCGATCTTCGGGCGATCGGTGGTGGTCATGACCTCCACCAGCAGCTTGCGCACGGCGGTCTTCGGATCGTTCTCCGGCATCGAGATCGTCTCGATCCGCTTGGCCTTCCGCAGCATCTCGATCTGCTCGCGGAGCTCGGTCATCTTCGGCGTCCCTTGCGCGCCGGCCTCGAGCAGATCCGCTGCCTGCGAGTAGAGGCGCAGGGTGACGAGGAGCCCGCCGGCGGCATCGAGCAGCTTGCGCCGCGTCTGCTGATCGAGCGAGCTCGCCTCGCGCAGCGCCGCCTGCGAGCCGTCGAGCGCGGCCGCCGCGAGGATGCGGCCCATGTCGCGGCGTTCGGTGTCCTTCACGTCGCGGGCGCGATCGCGGATCTCCTTGAATCGGCCGGCGTGTGCCATCGCGAGCAGAACCTCGCCCTGGAATCCGTCTTCTTTGAGGTCTTTCTCGATGGCGTCGAGCTCGACGATGGCTTCGTCGATGTGGGCGTTCTTGCCGAAGATCATGCCGTCATCGCCGTACTCGAGGACTTTCGCGAGGTCGGCGCGGATCGGCAGGCTCTTGGGATCGAGCTCTTTCGCTTTGCGCAACGCGGCGATGGCACCGGGAAGGTCGAAGCCTTTCCGGTACGCGCGGCCGAGGAGATCGTGCTGCAGGATGATGCCGAGGGTCTGGTAGGCGCGCGCGGCGGTGGGCTCGATCTCGATGGCTTTCCGGACCTCGGTGCGGGCGGCATCGCCCATGCCGCCGACGAGCAGGGCGCGGGCGATCTCGACGTGATGCCTCGCCTCGGCCGGATGCAGCGCGGCCAGCTTGCGGAACTCGCCAAGCGCGGCGCCGACGTCGCCCTCGTTCAGCCGGAGCTGCCCGATCTCATCGAAGCCGATGATGATGGGCTTGGAATCGCGGATCTCCTTGATGCTCTTCCGCATCTCCTCGAGCTCCGAGGGCGTGAGGCGCCGCTTCCCGGTATCGAAGCGCAGCATCGCCGACACCGACCCGTCGGGCGCGGTCGCGAATTCCTTCGTCAGCGTCGCCGTGCCGGCCTTCTGAACCTCGTTCTGCGGAAGCGGGCGAGCCACGTAGCCCGGCGGCGGGATGATCTGGTACTTCCATTCGCGCACGAACGGAACGGTGAAGACGAAATCGTGGACTCGCTTGCGCCGCGCGGCCGCGGCCTTGCCCGACTCGCTCTGATCGTCGTCGTTCTCAGGCCCGGGTTGCAAAGCATACGGAAGCTCGCCGACGAGGCCGGAGGTGAAGAGCGCGACCGCGGCCTCGCCGTCGTCGGTGTTCCCGCGGCCGGCCTCGGTGATCTCGAGCGTGAGGTTGAACGGCTTCGACAGATCGTGCGGGTCCGAGGCGTCGAGGCTCTTGAGGGCCTTGGCCGCGTAGTGGCCTTTGACGTAGTTCTCCATCGCCTCGCGGTATTTCTTGCGGTCGGATTGGGCGTAGTAGCGGCGCTGGTTCGATTCGACGGCGCCGGTGGCCTCGGTCTTCTCGGTGACCGAGGGCTTGCCTTCCTCGGAGAGCGTGAAGATTCGGGTCTCGGTCGTTCGGTTCGCGCCGGCCTCGACCATCGGTACCTGCGTCAGCGCCGTCGTGGACGGGCTGGCGATCAGCGCCAGGCGGCCCTGGTCCGGCACCGGCATCTCGCCCGCTCGCGCGAACTCGTCGGTCGGATCGACCCAGATCGGCGGCTTTCCGTCGACGTACACGATGGCGTGGTTGAACTGCCCCGCGCCCGGTAGCTCGGCGTTCACGTCGAAGTCCTCACCGGCGCGCAACAGCACGACGTGCGCGGTGATCCCCGCCTGCCGCAGCAGCGCGACCAGCAGCGTGGCCTTGTCCTTGCAGTCGCCGTACTTGTGCGAGAGCACTTCCTGCGGCGTGCGCGGCACGATCGACGACTCGCCGATTTCCACGCCGGCGTAGCGGATGTCCTTCTCGATGGCCGCGAGGAGGCGCTCCACGATCTGCTTGCGGTCCGTCGTGGTGCCGACGTTGTCCTTGACCATCGCCGCCAATGAGCTGGTGTCGCCGATCTGTTTGTCGACGATCTCGGAATAGCGTTTGGCGATCTCCTGCCACGATTTCCCGGTGGAGAAGGCGACATACGGACGATTCGACGTGTCGTAGGGAAGGTTCCACTCGAAGTGATCGAGGGCCTTGAGTGCGCCGCTCTCGAACACCAGCCGTTGCCGGCCATCGGCCTGCGTTCTGATGGGCTGGATCTCCGGCGAGGAGCGGTTGACGATGCGCAGCGAGAGCGACGACGGCGCGTCGAGGACGAGCCGCGATTGATGGACCGGGATCTGGCGTCCGTAGTAGTAGCGACCCGAGGTGCCGGCGTCGTAGAGCGAGTTGTTCTCTTTGTACGTCACCAGCTCTTCGAGGATGGCGCCCGGCGCGATGGCCGGCAGCGGTCCGCGCAACACGCGGTTGTCGCTGAAGATGTCGAGCGCTTCCTCGGGTGTGGCGGCTTCGCTGATCGCGCTCGGCTCCAGCACGCGCACGTCGCCGTCTTTCGTGATCACACGCGCCTGGATGACCGGCCGTTCCTGGTACCACGGCGCCCAGAGTGCCTGGACCGTGGACCATTGATCGACCGCCGATTCGTTGACGATCTTGACCAGGAGCCGGCGCGTGATCGTGGCTCGTCCCTGGGCGTCGAAGACGTAGCGATCCTCATCGAGCAGGACCACCGATCCCGCCTCTTCGCTCGGAATCTTCTGTGCGGCCTCGAGTATTGCTTTCGGATCGCCGGCGAGGGGCTCGCCATCCCACGGATCGGCGTCCGCGAGCGCGGTTGACGCGGGGACGCTGAGGAGGATCGCAAGAACAAACGGAAACGCGGCGGCGCGCATCACGCGGCCGGAGGGGGAGGTCATCAGAAGACTCCTGCGGAAGTTATTGGAACTATCGCTCGACACTGGCAGAGGGGAGAACGCGGTCAGGGCGGATCTCGTTCCCGTGGAACTGAAGGTTCTCGTTGCCGTAGCCGTTGGCGTGGCC
>DASQGS010000521.1:0-3990 GCA_035632455.1 Thermoanaerobaculia bacterium
GAGCGCGGCCGTCCCGGCGGCAACCGCGGGGCGTCCTCGCCCCGCGGAAGCCACTCGCGCGAATCCTCCATCGTGTCATCCTGAACCGGTGAGACTCCGAAAGAGTGGAGCGCGGCGAAGGATCTCCTTGTCAGGAGCCACGATCTCTCGCGAGATCCTGCGCCCCGCGCTAGTATCGTCGCGGGGCAAGGACGCCCCGCGACTTGCCGGCAGTGATGCCGGCGCTCCTTGGTGCTCACGGGCTCTCTGATAAACTTCGGCTTCGCATGAATCCCTACATCATTCCGCTGGCTTGTATCGCTGCCGTCTTCCTGATCATCGTCGCGTTGAGCGAACGGCGAAACCTCTTCGCCTGCGATCACTTCACCTCGCCGGTGTTGAAGTGGATCGCCTACGCATGGCTGGGCGTGTTCCTCCTGTCGCTCACCGCGCTGGTCGTCAACTCCTCGCGGCACGTCCCGACGGTCAGAGAGCTCGGGCGGATCCCCTTCTATTCGCTGTTCATGCTGCACGCGATCCTGGTGATGTTTCTGGTCGTCTGGTGGCTGCTGAGCGGGCGCCCGCCCGTTCGCCAGTTCCTCAACATTCCCGCGGCCGGCGGCGGCCAAGCGGTGATGACCGGGCTGGCCGTCGGCATCGGCGGCTGGATCTTCACGATCGTGATGGCGTTGCTGATCGTCGCGATACTCGCCGGGGCCGGACTCTTCCCGAAGGCGCCGGAGCCGTCGCCGATGATCGCCTGGATGGCGGCGCTTCCTCTCTGGAAGAAGGCGCTTATCGTCTGCTCGGCGATGACGGTGGAGGAGGCCTTCTTCCGCGGATGGCTTCAGAAGCGCGTCGGCCTGATCGCTTCGACCGCGCTTTTCGCGCTGGCCCACACCGGACTCGGCCAACCGTTCCTGCTCATCGGCGTGTCGATCATCTCGCTGGTGATTGGATTCACGTTCTATCGCACCAAGAATCTCATCCCCGGCGTCATCGCGCACGGCGTGTTCGACGCCGTGCAGCTCTTCGTGATCATCCCCATCGCGTTCCGGCTCACGGGCATTCAAGGATGACCGACGCCGCGATCTCCGCATACGAGCGCATCGTCGATCTGCTCGGAGGCAACGATCGCATTCCGGCCTCGGAGCTGAGGCAATGGACCGCTTCCGGCGACATCCGGCTATGGGCGCTGGTCTGCGAGTTGCTGCGCGTGGCCGAGACCCGGATCGAGCCCGCACCGCCGCCTGAGGAGATCGCCGATTTGATGCGGCGCTATTTCGTCCGCTGCATCGACGAGAACCCACGCCCTGGCGAGTATCTGCACGGCGGCTACGAAGCGGCCTGGGACCTCGCCCAGTACTTGAAGCGCTGGGCGATCCTCGGGCTCTCCGCACCGATCGAAGCCACCGCAGCCGATCTCGCGGCCATCTACGCCCGCTCCGATGACGCCGCGAAGAACCGCGTCATCTGCGGCGTCCTGGAGCACGCTTTCGAGGAGCCCCGCATCCGCCCGTTCTTCGAGCACTGGAGCCGCGACCTCGACCTCCGCGACGCCTATCGCCTGGCCACGGAGTGGGGCGTGGCGCACGAGAAGTGACGGATGTGTGAGACAGTGGTCAGTGGTCAGCACGTCATCCTGAGCCGCGCAGACGGCGAAGGATCATCTTGGCAGGATCGCGGCCCTCGAGAGGAGATCCTTCGGCAGCTTCTTCTAAAGAATCCCTTGCGAGAACCATGAGCCTGCCAAGATGATCCTTCGCCGTCTACGCGGCTCAGGATGACGTGCTGATCACTGTCTCTACTGCTCCGAAACCACCACGCCATCCCCCTCGAACCTGATCTTGAATCCGAGCTTTCCCTCGGTCTCGATCATCACGTTGTCCAGCAACTGATCGTCAACGACTGTCGGGATGAGATTGCCGGTCCAGGCCACGAGTGCGTGCGAGGAGATCGACAGCGGGTATTCGCGGGTCACGCGCAGGGTCAGCGGCTCGATCGAAGTCGAGATGGCCAGCGAGCCCTTGCCGAAGATCTTCACGGTGTCGATCTTCTTCTGATACGAGGCGTCGTAGATCGGCTCGACGCGATAGGTCAGCGTGTCCTCGAGGGCGAGGAGGTTGCGGCCCTCGACGTAGATGAACTCCTCGCTGAGATCGAGAAGAAACGTCTTGCGCCCCTTCTCGTAGACGAAGACTTTGCCCTGACCGACGGCCTTGACAAGCGTCTGGGCCGTGGTGCCGAGGAGGCCGGACTCCGCCACGAACTTCAGATTGCCGGAGTAGCTGGAGACGGTGCCCTTCTTCACGTGGACGCTGCGGGCGAAGTTGATCTCCAGGAATCCGTTCTCATGAAGGGTGAAGGTCTTGGACGCTCCCTCGATCTTGCGGCCGAGGTCGAGGCGCTTGTCCTCGACGTGAGCAGGCTCGTCGACCGCCTCCTGGAGCTTCTGCGCTGCGCTGAGGCCCACGGTCTCCGGGGGCAACAGCACGGCGGGAACGCTCACCCGCTGCGGCTCAGTGACGACCGGCGTCGGGATTCTGCCGGGCTGGGTGACATTATCCCGTACGGCGCGCTGCACTTCGGCGGCCTGTTGATCGGTGATGGCCCTGACCTTCTGTGTCGTCACCTTCTGCGTCGTCGTCGCGATGACGGGCTTCGGCGGACGCATCTCCGCCTCGACCTCACGCGCAAGCTTCTCCGCGCCGGCGAAACGGAGATGGTCGACGGCCAGTGCATACCGCTTCCTGTGCCGGTACAACAATCCAAGATAGAGATGCGACTTCGCATAGTTGGGCCGGAGCTCGATCGCCCGAAGGAGAAACCGCTCGGCCTCGTCGTGCTTGCCCTGCTTGAACAGAACCAGCCCGAGGTTCGAGTGGAGGATGAAGACGTTGGCGTTCTCCGCCGCCAGCCGGCGGTAGATGTACTCCGCTTCCGGATAGGCGTTTGTGCGGAAATAAACGAGACCGAGGAGATTGAGCACGTCCGCGTCGTCGGGGCGCATACGCTGCGCCATCTCCAGCTCCCTCCGCGCGTCAGCGTATCGGCCTTCCTGAAACGCCTCACGCCCTCGGTTGTAGTGGAGCAGAAAAACGCCCTGATCGAAGGGCGGAGCGATCACCGGGTTCCGCTCAGGCATGCCGTGGGCGATTGTACCCGATGCGCAGCAGCGTCGCGCTACCGGGAGTCATGAGCAGATTTGCCGATATAGATCCGGCCATCTACCTCACCGCGAGGTAGCGGATCTGGGGAATGACCCGGGCGCTCGCCGCGGCCAACGGGATCGACGAAGCGAACACCGGCGTCACGGTCTTCGCTTTGAACCCACCGCGAAGCGTGGGCGTGCGTCCGCCGGCGAATGAGACGGCCTGACCGTATGGACTGCCGTAGTAGACCGTGAGCGCGCGCTTGACGTAGTTCGTCGTCTCCTCGTACGGCGGGATGCCGCCGTGGCGCGTCACTGCGTTCTCGCCGGCGTTGTAGGCCGCGAGCACATGCGGCAGATTGTTGGGGAAGATGGCCAGCAGCCCCGCAAGGTGGCGCACGCCGGCGTGGATGTTCTCTTCGGGATCGAAGATCTGCGAGACGCCGTACTGCCGCGCCGTGTCCGGCATGAGCTGCATCAACCCCTGCGCCCCTTTGTGCGAGACGCACTGCGGATTGAAATCCGACTCGACCTGGATGACCGCGCGGACCAGCACGGGGTCGACGTTGTAGCGGGAAGCATAGCGATCGATGATCGGGTCGTACGGCGACCTGCGGTCGTGCTGCCTGGCAAGCCAGTTCAGATCGCCGATCGGGTGAGACGATGCGCTCGGGATGTTGTAGATGACCTTCGTCCCATCCTGGCGCACGCTCAGCAACACTTGGGCCTCGGCGGCCGAGGCGGCGGCGAGAGCGAGGGCAGTCAGGAGGGCGGCGCCACGCATGGGGTGAAGATGGTAACACGGGGGGAGTCAGTGGGTGAGTAAGCAGTGGTCAGTGGTAGTCAGTGGTCAGGATGAC
>DASQGS010000522.1:0-10371 GCA_035632455.1 Thermoanaerobaculia bacterium
CGCGTCGTGCGGTAATGCGCGCAACACGATTGGGAGCAGGTCGTTGTATCCGAGCACCTTATCGGGCGGATAGACCACGACAGTCGACACCAGTTCTACCGGCAGTTGCTCGAGCAGGGGACGAAACAGGATTCCTGTGCCATCGAGTCCGGGCAAGAGAACAATGGAAGCTCTCGGCATAGAAGGCCAGTCCTCTAATCCAGAGCAAGGGTCTTCTGTGGACTGCCATCGCCAGGATCGAAGATCCAGTGTCCAATGACGCCATCGCACTCATAGATCAAAGCGGGATCCCAGCCGAGTTTGTACCATAACGTGAACCCGGTACCCAGGTCATGACGCCGGTACAGCCATGAGTGCTGCCCGTCGCCCGCGAGGCTCTTCTCGGGCGGAAGAGGCTCGAGATCATCCAGAGCGACCGGGTATGTCGAATGCTCGGCATAGTGCTTCCTGAGCGCTGTTATTGTCGCCGAGGCTGATCGCGCAATCGGGGTGAGACGCCGATCGTGGTCGGTGGCCTTGTAGGACGGCCGCATGCCTCCGGGAATGTCGTTACAAGACATCATGCTCCCGCAGCAGAGGATTGCGATAGTCAGATGGGCGCGGTTCATCGGATGGTTATTCGCGTCTTCGTAGCCGTAGCCGTCGCCGGCTTTGAATTTGATGCTGACTCTCCACGGAAGACAAGAATTCAGAATCCGGCGACGGCGACGGCGACGAAGACGTCGGCTTGATCTCGATTCTACCTGTTTGATGTTGGCCGGAGACAGGAGTCAAGATGCGGCAACGGCGACACCAACGGCAACGAAGACGTCGCGATGCCGCGCCATGCCATGCGAGGCTGGCGAGAGGCGGGGGGATATGGTTTACTCGTCCCCCTCGCTGATGAGCACCGGTGTGGATCATGGACCTCGGGAGGCATTGAGCCGATTGTCTCGTTCCGGAGAAGGAGCAAAGGACGCGCGATCCGTCGCGTTCGTCGTCATCGCGATGACGGCTGCCCTCGGGGTTGGCCCTGCACCAGCGGCGGCGCAGCAGGAGCCGGCGTCGGAGGCGGGGGCGCCGCTTTCGGTCGATCGCGCGATCGAGTTGGCGTTGGCGCAGGTGTCCGTGTACCAGCAGGCAGTGATCGACGAGCGCATCGCCGCCGAGGAGGTCACCCAGGCGCGCGCGGCCCTCCTGCCGAGGGCGCGAAGCGCATCGACGGCCAGCTACAACTCGCCGGTGCATCATCCGGCGACCGCAAGCGATTCGTCTCTCAACCCCAGCTTCATCGCGCAGAATGCGGTGCATGAATATCAGGAGCTCCTCGGCGTGACCGGCGAGCTCGACATTGCAGGCGGTCTGCGCGCCGCGCTTCGCAAGAATCGCGCGCTGCTCGACGCCGCGCATGCCGGCACGCAGATCGCGCGTCGCGCGCTGATCCGCGGCGCGCGAGAGGCGTATTACGGTCTCGCGCTCGCAACGGCCAAGAGGCACGCGGCGGAGCAGAGCCTCGCCGCGGCCGAGGAATTCGAGCGGGTCACGGCGCTTAACGCCGATGCCGGCGAGGTGCCGGAGATCGATCTCATCCGAGCGCGTCTCCTCACCGCGGCGCGGCGCGACGACCTCGATCAGGCGCGAAGCGGGGAGCGCATCGCCGCGGCTGGCCTGCGATTGCTGACCGGTTACGGGCGTGAACAGGCGATTGTCGTCGAGCCGCTCGATCCGGCGCCGGCGCCTCAGGAAGTCGAGGCGATCTCCGCGGATGCCATCCGTCGCCGTCCGGAATTTGCCCAGATCGAAGCCCAGAAACGGGCGGCCCATGCGGAGATCGGAATCGCGCGAGCCGAACGCTGGCCGCATCTTGTCTATTCGCTCGACGAAGGGTTCGATTCGAATTCGTTCGCCGCGGCGGAGTTCCGGCAGCATCGCGGCCTTCTCGCCACAGCGAATCTCGACGTGCCGCTATTCGACTGGGGCGCCAGCCGGAGCAAGCAGCGCGCCGCGGAGCTGCGCGCGAAATCAGTCGAGAACCAGACCGTGCTGCTAGTGCGCGATCTCGATCAGCAGTTCTACACGGCGCGCGATGAGGCGCTCACCGCCGCGAGGCGCGCCGAAAACGCCCGGCGCGCATTGGCTGATGCCGAGAAGAACGACACCATCTCGATCGCGCGGTACCGGGCAGGGGAGGCGCCGATTCTCGAGGCTACGGACGCGCAGGCGACGCTGGCGAACCAGCGCATCGTGATGCAGCAGGCGCTTTACGACTTTCAGATCGCGCGGGAACGTCTGCGCGAGGCGGCGGGAGAATGAGCGAGCCGGATCGAATCTTCCCCGATCGCAGCGCCGGCCGCGACGAACAGAGCGAGCCGGGCCGCGGCTGGCGAGGGCGCCTGCGCGACGCCGTTCGCGACCGGCGCATCCGATTCGCGATCGTGGCCGGCGTCGTCGTGCTGCTGTTCGTCATCGCAATCGTGATTTACCGTTCTCGCTCCAGCGAGGAGGGCGGGGCCGCGCCTGAGGTCAGCGTCCGTACGGCCAAGGCCGAGCGCTCCTCGATTGCCGCCGAGGTCTCGGCGGTCGGGACCATCGCTCCGCAACGGGAGGCCACGATCAGCGCGAAAATCGCGGCGCCGATTGCAGCGATGGATCTCCTCAAGAACCGCACCGTCAAGGAGGGCGATGTCATCGCCACACTCGAGGCGCGCGACGTCGCCGCGCAGCGCTCCGAGGCCGCTGGGGCGCTGCATGAAGCCGAGCTGGCGATCACTGCCACGGCTGGCAGCGCGATTCCGTTGATGAATGCGCAGGACCAAAAGGCGCTGCTGGATGCGCGGGCGAACGCCGAGAACGCCCGGCAGACCTACGAGCGGCGCAAGGCGCTGTTCGATCAAGGCGGGATCTCGAAGAAGGATCTCGAGGCATCGCGGCTCGCGCTGACGACCGCGGAGGATGATCTGCGCCTCGCGGAGCGATCGAACGAAGTGCACCGGGGGACGACCAATCCGGTCGATTCCGCGACGGCGGAGTCGAAGCGGCGCCAGGCCGCCGATCGCCTCGCTGCGCTCGACGCGCAACTCGGATACACGCGGATTCGCGCCCCGTTCAGCGGCGTCGTCACCGAGCAGTTCCAGTACCGCGGCGAGTTCGCGAATCCCGGCGCGAAGCTCGTCACGATCGCCGACACGAGCAGCATGATCGTGAAGATCCAGGTTGCGGATGAGACCGCCGCGCAACTGCGGCCCGGCGACGCCGCGACGGTGCTCCCGGACGATCTGCCGGGCCAGCAGTTCACGGGCAAAGTGAACCTCGTCGGCCGCGGCGCCGACGCCCAGAGCCGAAGCGCCGAGGTGTGGATCAACCTCGCCAACGCCGACGGCCGGCTGCGACCCAACAGCACGGCGCGCGTGGTTCTCGCGGCGCGACAACAGGGCGACGCGATCGTCGTCCCCGCAGCGGCTGTGATTCTCGACGCCAGCAACGGCAACGCCGGCACGGTCATGGTCGTCGACGCCAAGTCGGTGGCCCACGAGGTTCACGTCACGGTCGGAATCCGAACGCGCGAACGGATGCAGATCCTCTCCGGCCTGCGAGGGGGCGAGACCGTGGTCGTCGAGGGCAACTACGGGCTGCCGGACGGCACGAAGGTCGTGACGCCGGAGCAGGGGAAGAAGTGAATCGATTGGTATGAGCCTGGCCCGTCTCATCGACCGGCAATCGCGCGCGGTGATCGTCATCGTCGTCCTCCTCATCGTCGGCGGGATCGCCGGCATGGCGCGCGTACCGCGGGCGCTCTTCCCGCAGACCGACTTTCCGCGCATCGTCATCGTGGCCGACAACGGCGTCGCTCCGGCGAAGCAGACCCTGGTCTCGGTGACGCGCCCGATCGAAGAGGCCATGAGCGGCATCCCCGGCGTGGCGCGCATCAAGTCGACGACCTCGCGCGGCTCGAGCGAGGTCAACCTCTTCTTCGATTGGGGCACGGACATCCAGCAGACGCTCCAGCTCGTGCAGGCGAAGCTATCCCAGCTTTCCACCGCGCTGCCGCCGACGACGTCGTTCCGGCGCGTCAGCAGGCTGACGTTCGCGGTCTTCCCGATTCTCGGCTACAGCATCACCTCGCCGGCGCGCGACGTCGGGACGCTGCGCAGTCTCGCGGATTACACGATCCGTCCGCGCCTGGCGCGGCTGCCGGGAGTCGGCAGCGTCGCCGTCGCCGGCGGCGCGGCACGCGAGTACCACATCCGGATTCTTCCGGACCGCCTCGAGGGGCGCGGGCTCTCCGTGGCGCAGGTCATCGATGCCGTGAAGAGCTCGAACGTCATCGATTCGCCCGGCCTCATCGACGAAAATCATGCCCTCGAGCTCGCTCTCGTCAGCGGCCAGGCTGTGACGCCGGATGATCTCGAGCGCATCGTCGTCGCCTCGGTCGGCGGCAAGCCGGTGCTGCTCTCCGACGTCGCCACCGTGCAGCCCGGGTTCGAGCCGGTCTACAACATCGTTACAGCCGACGGGCGCCCGGCCGTGCTGATCAACGTACTCCGCCAGCCCGCGGCGAATACCGTGGCTGTCAGCGACGACGTCAAGCGCGAGCTCGATCGCCTGTGGCCGCAGATTCCGCGCGACGTCGTCATCAGCCCGTTCTACGACCAGTCGCTGCTCGTGCGCGCCGCGGTCGGCTCCGTGCGCGATGCCATCCTGATCGGCCTGCTGCTGTCGGTCCTCATCCTTTACGGTTTCCTCCGCAACTGGGGCACGACCTTCGTTGCCGCACTGGTGATTCCGGTGACGGTGCTGATCACGTTCCTGGCCATGTGGCTCGTGGGCCTGAGCTTCGACCTGATGACGCTCGGCGGCGTGGCCGCGGCGATCGGGCTGGTCATCGACGATGCCATCGTGGTCGTCGAGAACATCTACTCGCATCTCGCGCGCGGCGCCTCGCGCCTCGACGCCGTTCACGATGCCATCTCCGAGATCGCCGCGCCGATCGTCGGGTCGACCATCACGCCGGTGGTCGTGTTCCTCCCGCTCGCTCTCCTCACGGGTGTAACGGGCGTCTTCTTCCGCTCGCTGGCGCTGACGATGGCGGTCGCGCTCCTGACGTCGCTCGTGCTCGCGCTCTCGTTCACGCCGGTTCTGGCGAAGCGCTTCGTGCGTATTCGCGACGAGGATCGCGTCGCCGGCGGCGTGCACGGCGTTCCTGGCATACACGACGAGATCCATCACGGCCGATTCCTCAGCGCCGCGATCGGCCAGTACGAACGCCTGCTCGACCTCGCGCTCCGCAACCGCCGCTTCGTGCTCGGCGGCATGGCCGTTGCGCTCGTGCTCTCGTGCGGCATCTACCGATTCCTCGGAACCGAGTTTCTCCCGTCCTTCGACGAAGGGGCGTTCGTGCTCGATTACGTCGCGCCGCCCGGAGCGTCGCTGCAGGAAACCGACCGGATGCTGCGGCACGTCGAGACCATGCTGAAGGAGACACCCGAGGTCGAAAGCTACTCGCGGCGCACCGGCCTGCAACTCGGGCTGTCGGTCGCGGAGCCGAACACGGGAGACTTCCTGGTGAAGCTGAAGGAGAAGCGGCCTCGCAAGACGAGCGAGGTCACGAACGAGCTTCGCCACAAGATCGAGCACACCGAGCCCGCGCTGCGCGTCGAGTTTGCGGGAATCCTCAGCGATCTGATCGGTGACCTCACCAGCTCGCCCGCGCCGATCGAGATCCGTCTCTTCGGCGACGACGCGGAGTTGCTGCATCGCAAGGCGAAGGAAGTCGCGGCGATCGCTGGCAAAGTCAAGGGCGTGGTCGACGTCTTCGACGGCGTGGTGGTGAGCGGTCCCGCGGTGACGTTCAAGATCGATCCGCAGCGCGCGGCGTCATACGGAGTCGGGCCGGCGGACTTGAACGAGGCGATCAACGCAACGCTCACCGGCGTGATTGCCTCGGAGATTCTCGAGCGCGGCCACGCGGTCAACGTCCGCGTCGTTCTGCCGCTCGGTCCGAAGCCCAACCTCGACGATCTCCGCGCGCTGCGTCTGCACTCGCCGGTCACGAACGCCTTCTTCCGGCTCGACCAGGTCGCGACCGTCGACTACGACCCCGGCCAGACCGAGATCGAGCGCGATGGTCTGCGCCAGTCGGTCGCTGTCACGGCGCGCCTCGAGGGCACCGACCTCGGCACGGCGATGACGGCGATCCGATCGAGTCTCTCCCGCGGGCTCGCACTGCCGTCCGGCATGACCATCGAGTACGGCGGTCTCTTCCAGGAACAGCAGGCCAGCTTCCGGCAGCTCGCGCTCGTGCTGGCGCTGGCCATCGCCCTCGTCTTTCTCGTGCTGCTCGTCGAGTTCCGCTCCTTCGCCCATCCTGTGGCCATCGTCGCCGGCGCGGTCCTGGCGCTCTCCGGCGCGCTGGCCGCGCTTCTCGTCACCGGCACGACGCTCAACGTCGTCTCGCTGATGGGGATGATCATGATCGTTGGCATCGTGGCCAAAAACGGCATCCTCATGCTCGACACCGTCGACGAGCATCTCGCCACCGGCGACGACCTCCGCACCGCGCTCGTCCGGGCCGGGCGCCGGCGCTTCAGGCCGGTGCTGATGACCTCGCTCGCAGCGATGCTGGGCATGCTTCCGCTGGCCCTCGCCATCGGCTCTGGAGCCGAGCTGCTCCAGCCGCTGGCCATCGCCGTCATCGGCGGCCTGACGTTCGCCGTGCTGCTCTCGTTGCTCGTCACCCCGGCGATCTATGCCATGATCCACGAAACGCCGCGGACAGAAGCCGAAGGATAGGGACTCCTATGGACTGCGGCGGCTCAGCCGCCGCTTTCCGCGCCAAAAGCAGCAATCATGAAAACCGGCACGAATCGAGATTCGGCCATATGGACTGCGGCGGCCCAGCCGCCGCTTTCCGCGCCAACGGCAGCGATCATGAAAATCATCACAAGCTCGACACTCGGCGGTTCGAGTACGATCTCCGCAAGTGGTCAACGAAAGCGGCAGCGAGCTGCCGCACTCCATAAGCGGCAAACTGCCGCACTCCAAAGATGAAAGGAACATCATGCGCAATACGATCACAATTCTCGCGCTTCTCCTCACGGCTCTGGCCCTCGCAGCCGCGACTCCGTCCACGCCGGCGCCGAATGCCACGCCTGCCGGCGCGCACTATCACGTCGTCCGGCACATTCCAATCGGCGGTGAAGGAGGCTGGGACTACCTCACGGCGGACAGCGCGACGCACCGGCTCTTCATCTCGCACGCGACGCATGTGGTCGTGCTCGATACCGAGAGCGGCAAGGTCGTCGGCGACATCCCGAAGACCGACGGCGTGCATGGAATCGCGCTGGCGCCGGAGCTCGGCAAAGGATTCATCAGCAACGGGCGCAGCTCCACGATGACGATCTTCGATCTGAAGACGCTGGCCACAACCGGCGAGGTCAAGACCGTCAGCGAGCGCCCCGATGCCATCCTCTACGATCCGTTCTCGAAGCGCGTCTTCACGTTCAACGCCGGCGGCAAGAACGCCACGGCATTCGACGCCGCAACCTCGGCGGTCGCAGGCACGGTCGACCTCGGAGGCAAGCCTGAGTTCGCAACCACCGACGGCGCCGGCCGCGTCTTCGTGAACATCGAGGACAAGGGCGAGATCGCGGTCATCGACGCGAAGAAGCTCACGGTCACCGCCCGCTGGCCGCTCGCGCCGTGCACCGATCCGAGCGGCATGGCCATCGACGTCGCCGGCCACCGGCTGTTCAGCGGATGCGGCAACCAGCTCATGGCGATCGTCGATGCCGGCAGCGGCAAAGTGGTCCAGACCGTGCCGATCGGCAAGGGCGTCGACGCGAACGTCTACGATGCCAAGCTCGCCCTTGCCTTCAGCTCGAACGGCGACGGCACGCTGACGGTGGTGAAGAGATCGAAGGATGCGTACGAAGTCGTCGAGAACGCGCCCACGGCCCGCGGCGCGCGCACCATGGCCCTCGACGACAAGACCCACCACATCTTCTTCGCCATCGCGCAGTTCGGACCGCCGCCTCCCGCGACGCCCGAGCGCCCGAACCCACGCCCAACGATGGTGCCGGGTACGTTCGAGATCCTGGAAGTGGCCCCTTAGCGATCATGCTGCCGTTCCGCGGAGCGGCCTCGCTCCGCGGAATGGGTGCGGCGGATGAGATTCTGAGCTGCTCGGTCAAGTCGCGCCGTTTTGGGAAAATGCTCGAACGTCTTACACTTTCGCAATCGATCGGAATCCGGAGGCAACGATGGCACGGACCAAAGTTTCACCGAAGTACCAAGTGGTCATCCCGAAGGAGGTCCGTGAGGGCATGGATTTGCGGGTCGGCCAGGAACTGCAGGTGGTGGCAAAGGGCGGAGTGATTACCCTTGTGCCCGAGCGGCCGCTTTCATCTTTGCGGGGTTTTGCCAAGGGAGTTCGAACCGATCGTTTGCGAGAGAAGAAGGACCGCGTGTGATCGTCGTCGATTCCTCCGGATGGGTTGAGTTCTTCACGGATGGACCATTGGCTGGCGATTACCTGGCCCGGCTGCGTAACCTGGCAGAAGTCGCAACGCCCGTGATCGTTGTCTACGAGGTTTACAAGCGTCTGAAGCGGGATCTCTCGGAGGATGACGCGATCGTCGCCGTAGCGGCGATGCAGCGCACTCGGATTGTTCCTGTAGACCAGGATCTGGCTCTCTTTGCCGCCGATCTCAGCCTCGCACACGGATTGGCAATGGCTGACGCGATGGTCCTGGCGACCGCAAAGAGATTCAGCGCCCAACTCGTCACGAGTGACCGCGATTTCGATGGCATCGCAGGCGTTGTGTATCTGCCAAAGAAGCCAGTGCCGGCCTGATGCAATACGGAGGACGATGATGCGACGCGAATACGATTTTTCGAAAGGCAAGCGTGGCGCGATCGTTCCCATGGAGCGCGGCAAAACCCGAATCACGATTCGATTGGACAACGACGTTCTCGATTGGTTCCGGGACCAGGTCAACAGAGCTGGTGGAGGGAACTACCAGACCATGCTGAACAACGCGCTGCGAGAGTACGTCAGTGAGCGCAAGGAACCGATCGAGAAGACCCTGCGGCGCGTGATTCGGGGAGAGTTGAAAAAGCGCGGCGCTGCGTAGAGTTGGCCCCCGCGCCTACAGCCGCTCCGCGCCCTCGATCTTGCTCAGGTTCCTGTCGAATGTTCCCAGGGGCATGTGCCCGGCTTTCCGCGCAATCTCGACGACCAGACAATCTGAGAATCCACGCGCTGGCCTTCGTCGATACTGGGCAAGGGCGGCGGCCACGACGTCTGGGTCCTGGACGGTCAGCCTGTCGTGATTGAGCAGCATGTCGATAGCCGTCGCAATTCCGGCGTGATCGAGATCGTAGGCCGTGGTCAGGACCCAGGTTGTCTCGGCGAGCACGAGGTGAGAGATCCACGCGCCGCGTTCGACGAATGCTTCCGCCGAAGCAATCTGTTTTTCGTCGTCGCGCGTGATCAGCCGCACGAGCACGTTCGTGTCAAACGCGCGCATTCTTGTCTCGCGCGTGGCGTCGGATCGCCGCCTTCAGATCCTCCAGCTTGCGCGGCTTCGGCGGGCTCGCAAATACGACGCGATGAATGTCCTCGGACGAGTAGCGCCCGGCCTTGCGCACGACCACGCTCTCTCCCTCGGCCTCCCATTCAAGAATCGACCCGGGGCCGATGCCCAGCTTGCGCCGGATCTCCGCCGGAATCGAGATCTGCCCCTGCGCCGTGAGCCTCGATTGAGGAAGGGCCATGGAATGATAGTACCACGGTAATGCATTGATTGTGAGTCGCGTCTTTTTCAATGTCTCGCAGCATGTTTGCGCGGCTCGACGACCTCAATCGCGATCTCGGCCGAGCTGGTCACAGCACATGCGGATGCTTGCACCGAGATATACGACGTTCCGAGGCTTGTGGCGATGAACAGGAGGTTCGGATCGGACGACGTCTGTATGAGATGTTCGGCGTCCATGTTCCGCCCGCGGTACCAGAGGTATGTCACCTGCTGGTTGTAACCGGGAACGGAGGCGGTGAGAACGACCTGCTGGCCTTTCATCAGGAACGTTTTATCCGCGTGGACCTCGATGGGCTGGATCGGAGGCAACACGGTGATCGTCGATAGCGTGAGATTGAAGATGGTCTCGTGGACGTGAGCGATGCCTGGCTTCCGACCGGTGACGAACACATTGCCATTCTCCGAACCCTGACCCGGGTCCACGACCGATTGGCCCGAAGCAAACCCATGGATCTCCGCGATCTCCGGCGCGTCGCTGTCGAACACATACCGGTACGGAAAACCCACCGAAAAACCAGGAACTTGATAGGCGTGAAGAATAGCGCTCGCGCCGGTGCAGATGGTCAGCTCCGAAGGT
>DASQGS010000523.1:0-15318 GCA_035632455.1 Thermoanaerobaculia bacterium
GCGAAGGATCTCCTTGCGAGAACCACGATCCTGGCAAGAAGATCCTTCGCCGTCTACGCGGCTCAGGATGACGTTGCAGCGAGGCCAACTCATGAACGTATTCGACGTCCACATCCACGTGCAGCCGTGGTCGATGGTCAAGGGCGAGGCCCTGGCGCTGATCGACGATGCCTCGCATGCCGAGGCCCGCGACGTTCTCTCCTCGGCGGAGACGTTCCTCCGCTTCCTCGATGCCCACGAGATCGAGCGCGCCTGCTGCGTCAACTACGTCGCCCCCGATGTCATGGGCTTCACGCGCGAGGTCAACGACTGGATCGCTGATTTCACGAAGGATCACCGCGATCGCCTTCTGCCGGTCGGATCGGTCAATCCGCTCCACCAGGTCGATGTCCGCACGGAGATCCGTCGCGTGCTCGACCTCGGCATCCGCATGATCAAGATTCATCCGCCGCATCAGCTCTTCTCGCCGAACGGTTATCGCAGCGAGCTCTGGCAGCTTGCGGAGATCTACCGCGAGTGCGAGGAGCGGGGCGTGCCGGTGATGTTTCACACCGGGACGTCGATCTTCCCGAAGGCGCGCAACATCTACGCCGATCCGATGCCGATCGATGACGTGGCGATCGACTTCCCTCGCCTGCCGATCATCCTCGCGCACGCTGGCCGCCCGCTCTACGGCGATACGGCTCTCTTCCTGGCACGCCGTCATCCGAACGTCCACTTCGACATCTCGGGCATTCCGCCGAAGTCGTTGCTGAAGTACGTCCCGCGCCTCGCCGATTTCGCGGACAAAGCACTCTGGGGCACCGACTGGCCCGCGCCCGGCGTGGTCTCGCCGCGCAAGAACGCCGAGGACTTCCACGCCCTCGGCCTCGGCGAAACGATCGAGCGCAAGATCCTCCGCGAAAACGCCGCCGCGTTATTTCGGTAGCCTTATGGACTGCGGCAGCTTGGCTGCCGCTTTCGTTGACCACAAGCGAAGGCAAAGGCCACTCGCACAGACTTCAGCGATCCAAGCCTCTCCGCGAGTGGCACGACTCATCCGAGAGGCGTTGTCCCTGCCGGTCGCGCGAAAAGCGGCGGCCTTGCCGCCGCAGTCCATAGGCGGCCTTGCCGCCGCATCACCCCGTGATCCGCTTCACGACGGGTGAAAGCAGCTCCGACTTGGCGAGGTCGATAACCAGGACTCCATCGGGCGATTCGATCACCGCCACGTTCGACACGCCGACGACCGCGACTGTCTTGCCGCTGGTCGTGTGCACGAACACCTCCGAGGCCGCCTCGGTGAATGCCGGCATCGACTGCGCGAGCTGTGCCACCGCCGACCACGAGCCGACGTCGGACCAGCCGAAGCTGCCTCGCACGGTGGCGACATTCGGCGACTTCTCCATCAGCGCGTAATCGATCGAGATTGACGGCATCGAGTCGTACAACTCGCGCGTCCGCTGCGGCTCGGCGATGATCGCGGCGGCGAGCCTGGCGATCTCCTGCGCCTGCGCCTCGAGGCTGGCCCGAAACGCGCCGGCGCGCCAGACGAAGATCCCGGCATTCCAGACGTAGTTGCCGGCGCGAACCAACTCCTCGGCGCGCTCGCGCGATGGCTTCTCGATGAATCGCGTCAGGCGAACGACGCGCGGCGCGATCTCGGCGCCGAGCTCGAGGTAGCCGAAGCCGGTGTTGGCCTCCGTGGGATCGATGCCGAGAGTCACGAGATCGTCGTGCGCTTTGGCGTGATCGTATGCGCAGCCGAGGGCATCGAGATATCGCTCCTCGTCGCCGATGTGCTGATCGGCAGGAACGCATCCGATCACGACATCGTCTCCGAGGCGCGAAGCGATCGAGTAGCAACAGAACGCGATCGCCGGGGCGGTGTTCTTCCGCGCCGGCTCGGCGAGCACATTCTCGCGCGGAAGGCACGGGAGCTGTTCGATGCACTTTGCGCTGTATCGCTCGTTGGTCGACACGAAGATTGCATGCTCCGGCACGATGCGGGCCAGCCGGGCGTAAGCTCGCTGCAACAGGGACTTGCCGTCGAAGAGTCGGAGAAACTGCTTGGGATTCTCATCGGTCGATAGCGGCCACAGGCGCGTTCCGGCGCCGCCCGCGAGAATCAGCGCCGCTCGGGTCATGATGCCGTCACCGCAGCGGCCTCTTCCGCGGGCTGCGCGACGGGCTCTCCTGGCTTGCGTCCGACGGCGATGAGGCTCAAGCCGGTCGACGGCTGCGCGCCTTCGAGGGCCTTGAACATCGGCACGAGCCGGTCGAACAACCGCGATTGCGCCGAGGGCATGGAGCGGCGGCCGAGAACCCGCGAGTTCAACCACCAGGCCAGCTTGGAAGCGCGGTTCTGATAGCCCGCGAGCTCGACGCTGAAGCCGGCTTCCTGCAACTTCGCCACGAGCTCATCGCGTTCGTAGCGCCGCAGATGGCCGACGCCTTTGTCCAGCGTGCCGTACAGCCTCTTGCCCGCCGGCACGAAAATGATGACGCGCCCGCCGGGTTGCAGCAGCGAGTAGACGCGCCGAAGCGCAAGGGCATCATCGGTGGTGTGCTCGAGGACGTTGAGGCACGTCACGGTGTCGAACGAGTAGCGGGAGAGGTCGCTGGATTCGTCGGCATCGAGGTCGAGCCGCTCGACGATGATGCCCGGCCTGCGCCGGAAGGCATTGCGCAGCCGGTCGATGTACGGCGTCTCCTTGTCCGTCGCGACGATCAGCTCGCGTCCGTAGAGAAAGCGCGTCATGGCTCCGGTCCCGGCGCCGACTTCGAGAACGCGTTGGCCGATCCACGGCTGGATGCGCTCCCAGATCCAGCGGTTGTAGCGCTGCAGCCGCTCGCGGCGGCGCAGCGTGCGGTACGTCGGCGGCTCGCTGGAGTGGTCGACGAAAAGTCCGTACTTCAGGATCGTCCAGATCGCGCTGAAGCCGTCCTTCCAATTGATCTTCTTCCCTTCCCAGTAGTCGCGGCCGTAGTACGAGATCGGCACTTCGTAGATGCGGTAGCCGCGGCGCGCGACCTTGGCCGTGATCTCGGGCTCGATGCCGAAGCGATTGGACTTGAGGTTGATCGATTGGATGACTTCGCGCCGGAAGACTTTGTAGCAAGTCTCCATGTCGGTGAGGTCGAGGTTGGTCGTGGCGTTCGAGAGGAACGTGAGGAACGCGTTTCCGAGGCGGTGCCA
Organism: Thermoanaerobaculia bacterium; assembly: GCA_035632455.1. Lineage (GTDB taxonomy): Bacteria > Acidobacteriota > Thermoanaerobaculia > Gp7-AA8 > Gp7-AA8 > DASQGS01. The sequence continues at coordinate 3,179 of DASQGS010000523.1, forward strand.
GTAGAGCATCACCCGCCGCGGGTAGCCCTCGAACCGCGACCCGAAAACGACGTCGGCGTGCCCGGCGACAATCGGCTGGATGAGCTTCGGGTATTCCTCCGGGTCGTATTCGAGGTCGGCATCCTGGATGATGACGATGTCGCCGAGGGCCTCGGCGATGCCGCGGCGGATGGCCGCGCCCTTCCCTTGATTGACGTCTTGCAGGATGTGCCTGATCTGCGGCCACTGCCGGGCCAGCGCGGCCACGACGTCCTTCGACCCGTCGGTGGACTTGTCGTCGATGACGATGATCTCTTTGTCGATCGGGACTTCCTTGACCCGCCGCAGCAGCTCCGCCACCGTCGCCCGCTCGTTGTAGCAAGGGATGACGACGGAAAGCAGCGGCGGCCGGGTGGTGGCGGGGTCGGTCATGCGGCGCGTATTGTAGACTAGAGAAGCAATGAGACTTACAGGCCGAACAACCTCGGGCGAGTGGCTCGCGGTGCGATCATGATCAGGCGCATCGAGGCGAGGAGATATCGGTGTCTTCTCGACGTTCGCCAGGAAGTCGGGCACTTCGAGATCCTGATCGGTCCGAATGGCAGCGGCAAGTCCGCGTTTCTCGACGTCGTGGATTTGATCGGCGACATTCTTCGCCAAGGTGTGGCGGACGCCGTCAGACGCCGAACGCCCAATTTTCACGATCTCATCTGGAAGGGCGAAGGAGAGTCGTTCGAGCTGGCGGTCGAACTCGAGATTCCGTATGAGCTTAAGCGCCCGTCAACGCAGGAATACGACCGCGCTCGATATGAAATTGTCGTTGGCTTGCGGGATCAAGAGATCGTTGTCCATCGGGACGAGCTATGGCTCGTGCCGGCTCGGCCCACGATCGTCGCAGAGCACGCCTCGCCATCACCAAGTGCGTCCTGGCGTTCGATCGTGACGAGGGAGAAGTCCGGGAAGGACTATTTCACATCGGAAGTGGGCACGCTGTCGGTTCCCTTTCGGTTCGGCCGCGAGCGCCTCGCGCTCTCAAACCTGCCCGAGGACGAGGAACAGTTCCCGATCGCGACGTGGGTCAAGCGAGCTCTCGGGCACGGAACCCAGAAACTCGTGCTCGAAAGCGCGGCGCTGCGCGAGCCATCGCCTCCCGGGCTGGGGCGGACCATGGCTCCGAACGGTGCCAACCTTCCGCGAGTGATCGACAACCTCTGTCGCGAAGATCAGCGATTGTATCCGCATTGGCTCGGCCACATTCGATCGGTCTTGCCGGATATGGTGAACCTGCACGTGGTCGAGCGGCCCGAGGATCGGTACGTGTACTTCGTGGTGGAGCTCGAGTCGGGGTTGCGACTGCCGTCATGGAGCCTTTCCGATGGAGCGCTGCGATTCATGGCGCTGACGATTCTCGCGTACTCGGAGCGCTCCCATCGACTGTATCTGATCGAGGAGGTTGAAAACGGTATCCATCCTCGCGAAGTCGAAGGAGTGTTTGACTCGCTCTCAACGACCTACGACGCGCAGATTCTCTGCACAACGAGCTCGCCCTCGTTTGTCTCGCTCGCCGCGCCGAAGCTGCTACTTTGCTTTACCCTCGACGAGCAAGGCGCGGCCCAAGTCGTGCGCGGGAGTGAACATCCCAATCTGCGTAACTGGAGGAAGTCGGACGACCTGGCGACCCTTTTCGCGGCGGGCGTACTCGATGGCTGAGGTCGCGCTCGACCTCGTCGTGCTCACACCGGGCGAGGCCGAATCATGGGTCGTCGAAGCTCTCCTTTCGCAGCGGCATGTGAGCCTCGGCATTCGAAGGATCCGATTCCGCGTCCTGAAGCATCGCCGCCACGATCCGGGTTGTTTTCGCGAGTCGGTTCAGTTCTTACGAGACTACCAACTCAGCGCCCGCCACGCGCTCGTTCTGTTCGATCACGAAGGAAGCGGCAAGGAAGCGACATCGGCGTTAGAGGTTGCCTCGGACGTGCGCGGCCGGCTGGCGGCCGCCGGATGGGCGGATCGCGCCGACGCGGTGGTCCTTGTCCCTGAGCTCGAGGTATGGGTCTGGAGCGACTCGCCGGAGCTCGATCGCGCGCTGGGGTGGCCTGTGCGAGGCGTTCAATTGAGGGACTGGTTGTGCGAGCGAGGATGGCTGGCGCCTGGAGAAGCGAAACCACGCCGGCCAAAAGAGGCGCTGGAAACGGCACTCGACTTGAGTCGATTCCCGCGCTCGGCAGACTTGTACGAGAAGATCGCCCTCACAGTCGGCTTGAATCGCTGCACCGACCCATCCTTTCTCACCTTCAAGTCGATCATCACCCGCTGGTTCGGGGAGGCGCCATGAGCGACGCCGCACTCCCCCACTCGGTCAACGAGCTCCTGCGCAAGACCATTCACATCGCCTTCGGTTTCGCGGCGATCTCGCTGGCGTACCTGACGTGGCAGATCGCCGCGATCGTCGCGGCAGTTTTCGTGCTCGGCAACTGGCTCGTGCTGCACCGCGTCGTCGGCCGCCGGGTATCGCGGAGCGCGCGCGGGTACGACGCCGGCATCGTGCTCTATCCGTTGACCGTCCTCATTGGAATCCTCATCTTCAGACATCAGATCGAGATCGCCGGCTTGATGTGGACCATGCTCGCGTTCGGCGATGGCTTCGCCGGTCTGATTGGCAAGACGCTTGGCGGGCCGCGGCTGCCATGGAATCGCGACAAGAGCTGGAGCGGATTCGCGGCGTTCATCGTGGCCGGAACGATCGGGTCGTATCCGATCTACGTGGCCTTGCAGAACGGCCGCACGTGGCTTCCATCGATTGTCGTCGTCGCGGCCACAGCGGTTGTCGCGGCCATCGCGGAATCGCTCGTAACGAACATCGACGACAATCTCGTCGTTCCTTTCGCTACAGCCGTCGCGGCATTTATCCTCGTGGCGCCCGAGCCTCCGCGATTCCTTATCGGCGATTGCGGCATGTGCGGTCCAACGTGGACCTGGCTCATCGTCAATGCTGTCCTTGCCGTTATTGGGTATCTCGCGAAAAGCGTCGATCTCTCCGGAATGCTCGGCGGTCTTGTGCTCGGAGCGATCATCCTCATTTGTGGTGGTCTTCCGCTGTACCTTGCGCTTCTCATGTTCTTCGTGATCGGCACGGCCGCGACGAAACTTGGATACAAGCGCAAAGCGCAGGAAGGACTGGCGCAAGAGAAGAGCGGCCGGCGCGGATTCAGCCATGCCTTCGCGAATACAGGCGTCGCGGCACTATGCGCAATGGCCTATGCAGCGAACCACGGGACTCTCCTTGCGAATGACATGTTGATCCTGATTTGGTTTGCCGCGGTAGCGGCACTCGCCACAGCCTGCGCCGATACCGTGGGCTCAGAGATCGGCCAGCTCCTCGGCCGGCGAGCGTTTCTCCCATTGACACTCCATTCCGTGCCACGGGGCACCGAGGGAGCTGTCTCGATCGAAGGCACGGTAGCGGGAGCGCTTGGGGCCTTGTGCGTGAGCTGGGTGGGCGTCGCCGGATTCATCGTGCCGATGCTCTCGCCGGCTCAATATGTGGGTGCGATCGCTCGCGTCATCGTCCACCGCGAGTTTGTGCCGGCCATCGTCTTCGTAACCGCCTGCGCCGTCGCCGGCTCCTACGTGGAAAGCATCATCGGCAATTGGAACCGCCGCCAAGAGAAGCCGATTCCGAACGGTGTGCTTAATTATGTCAATACCTTGATCGGCGCGGCGCTGGTAATAGGCATAGGACCGTTCGTCGTGTCATCCTGAGGCGGCGGAACCCCGGAGGGGTGAAGCGCGCCGAAGGATCTCCTTGGCACAGACCCTGCCATCTTGAGATCCTTCGCCGTCTACGCGGCTCAGGATGACGGTGGTCATTCCCTCATGATCAGCGCCCCGCCATCGTTCACTCGCTCAGGATGACGTAGTTCAACTTACGGCGCCTCCCCCAGCACTTCCTCGATCCTTCGCGACAGCTCGGCCTCTGACAATCGCGTTGGCGCATAGAGCCGGACTTTACCCTTGCGGTCGACCAGCACAAACGTCGGCGTTGCGGAAACGCCATAGCGCTCCATGGTCTCTGTACTGATCAGAGCTGTCACTCCGTCGAGTCCGCGATAGAGATCCCTCCAGGTTTTCTCGATCTCCACCTTCTCTTCGGCCGGCGTCGCCGGTTTGTCGTGTACCGATCCATACGCGCGGGTAGCAGTGATCATCGCCAAGCCGTTGTCCTTGTACTTCTGCCACACGCGCACAAGCGACGGCGCCTGAGCCTTACAATCGCCGCATCCCCAGGCCCAGAAGAACATCAGCACCGGGCTCCCATGAAGCGTATCGAGTGATGGAGGCTCCGCGCCAACATAATCCGCTGCGTCCAGCGCGAGAGGCGAATGCCCTTCCGGCGATAATAGATTGATGTTCTTGTTGATGCGTGAGCGCAATGAAACCGCACTGGCGTGGGCAAGCTCCCCTTGCAGGAACCGGACCGCCGCGCCGCGTCCGTCCCTTGTGGCGATGAGCTTCGCCTCGACCTCGATCGCGGCGCCGAGTGGAACAACGAGCTCCGGCGTTTCGGTCTTGATCTCGCGGCGCAACTCCGCCACATATCCTTCGGCCATGTCAGGCCGCTTCAGCATTTCTGCTCCTCGGGCCAGCCAGCCGATGGCATCGAGATACTCGGCATCAACTCCTGTTGCCTTCTTGTAGTCCTCGACCGCCGCAATCCCGCTCGGGAGATCGCCCGCCGACAACTTGAATCGGACGAGCCGGACGAGATCGCCAGCCACACTGGCCTGTGCCACAAGGGACAAAGCGAGGGTAAGAGCGACGAGAGCCAGCCTCTTGATCAATTCGTGCCTCCAGGTCTGTTGACGCGATCGTTTCGTGTGGGACGGCGATGGCGGCCAACTGGTTTCGCAAAACATGTTCCTCGTCGCGGCATCGGTTGTGTACTGGAAGACGGGCGCGGCGGCTGCGAGGACGCACCGGCCTCGCAGATTCGCCACATCTGGATCCATCCAGCCCCGGGGGATGCTCGTCGCTCTAGTCTCGATCGGGGCAATGGCCCGGTCGTGGTCTCAGTGATCAGGGAGCGACGGAGCCAGGGCTGATTCTCAAGACTCGACCAAGTCCTCCCACGGAACGACGGGGATCGAACGCGGAAGTTTCAGCCGTCTCACTTCAGCAGCTATGAACGGCTCAAAGTATCGCTCCTTGCCCGCGATCTTCGGAAGTACGATCATGGCTATGTCGTCATACTTAAATCTGAAGGACTTCGTTGCGCGCCATTCGCGCTCACAGTAGACAGTCCTGAACTCTCTCCTGGTGAAGGTCTTAACGAAGGCGAGGAACCGTTCCAAACCTAAGTGCGCAGCCTCGGCAGCGACCTCGATTTCGGACAAAGCCAATTCCATGTCCTCCAGATTCGACAAGACATCGATTTAGCTTCTTGCACGTCGCGCCTAATGTCGTCAGCGGCACTCCTGATTGAGTCTGCGTCAAGTCCATCTATGCTGCTAAATCCTTCGTAGATAGACTGAAGGACCTTAGTGTCCTCAAGCGAATAGAAGACCGGGTTAAAGCCATGCCGAATAGCCGCGTCACGATGAAAGCCAAGTGCGAACTTACCATACCGATTGGCCTGGTAACTGAGGTGCATCACCGGAACGTCGGCTAGGCAGCATACCCATGACGAGTCCAGGGTCGTGAGGACGTTCTTTCTGGTCTTAAACTTGTGCGTCTTGGGGTCGAGATGGCGAACCTTCGGTATACGGACGTTCACTACTTCGATGTACTGCCCTGTCTTCAACATTCGCGCCCCCAGAATACTGAGTAGGGCGCCGTATGCGGCAGACGGGCTCTTCGGAGTCTTGCTTTGCCGGCCCTTGGCGCTGTTCCACGTAGGCCCACCAGTGAAGTGCCAGAGGATGCGCGAGACCGTTCCTGGAGAGTCGACCATATCGATATTCTACATCTCGCGTTTCGAACAAGGCGCTTGCGCTCGGTGCGCGACGGTCGCAGGAGTCCAGGCCCGGAGGTCAAGGGCGAACATCCTGCCGCTGTGTTGCCCCTCTCCCTGCCCTCTCCCCGAACGCGGTCGCACCCTGGGCCAAAATCCCGGCGGGGAGAGGGGAATCGCAAATTCAATTCCTGGTCAACGCTCTACATGCTTTCAGATGCCGCACCGCGCCTGCCTTGTCTCCGCGCTTTTCGTAGACCCCGGCGAGGTTGTAGTGGGCGTCGGCGTTATCGGGATCGAGGGCGAGAGCGCGCTCGTATGCGTCGGTGGCTTCGCGAAGGCGGCCGAGGTCCTCGAGGGCCACGCCGAGATTGAACGCGGCGGTCTCGTGAGTGGGATCGATGGCCAGGGCGCGGCGGTAATGATCCTCGGCGGCGCGGATGGCGTGTTCCTCGTGCAGCAGCCGGCCGAGATTCACGTGCGCACCGGCATGACGCGGATCGAGCGCGAGAGCGCGGCTGTAGGCGGCCTTGGCCTCGTCGAGCGAGCTCATCTCGAGATCGACACCGAGCTCGAACCAATCGTCGGCATCGAGCTCGTGCTCGCGGGCACGGGCGGCGTCGGCGGCCTGTCGAATGATCGGCTCCGACCGCGCGGCGAGATCGGCGACCTCGAAATCGAACAGCGCCTGCCCCGACTCCGGATTCCACACCGTGCCTCGGTCCCGCACGATCACGCGCTCGCCATCGGCCGCGATCCGCACGCCGGCCAGCGATCGTCCCTCGGGGAGCTGGCGGCGAAGATGCTCGAGCGCCCGCCGGACCTTCCGCGTCGAAATGTGCGCGGCGGTCAGCTCGCTCGCGGCGCGGAGGATGACCAGATCCTCGAAGCCGAATCGCATCTCGCCGCGCGGACCACGCTCGGAATCGAGGAATCCGCGGCTGGCAAAATCGCGAATCCTGGCGGGCGAGAGGCCGAGCATGGTCGAGACTTCGCGCACCGTGAAAGACATTCTTGTCCGCTCTGCGGAAATTGAAAATTGAGAAATTGAAAATTGAAAGAGCGCGAGAAGCGCTGGCCATTTTTCAATTTTCAATTCTCAATTTTCAATTCCGACCAGCTCTCGCCTTCACCGCCGCCATCGGTGCTTTCTTGGGCTCGGCTTTGGCCGGCTTGCGCTTGTCGTCCTTCGGCGTGAGCTTGACCGGCGCGGAGCTTCTCGATGTCGCGGAGACCTTCGATCCGCGATCCCGAGGAGTGGCGAGGCTGGCACGCAACGCCTCCATCAGATCGATGACCTGGGCCTTCGGCTCCTGGCTCACCTGGGACGTAATCTCCTCCCCTTCGATCTTCTTCTGGATCAGCTCCCGCATCCGCCCCTGGACCTCATCGCGATAGTTCTCGGGATGAAACTCCTCGGCCGCGCCCATCTCCGCGAGCTGGATGGCCATCTTCAGCTCGTTCTCCTTGACCGGCGCCTCGCCGATCTCGAGCTCCGACATCGACCGTACCTCGTTCGGATAGAAGAGCTGCTGCAGCACAAGCCCATTGCCGACCGGGCGCACTACGACGAGGTACCCCTTGCCGCGCGCGGCGTACTTCGCCAGCGCCCAGCGGCCGGTTTGCTCGAGAGCCTTCACCAGCAGCGTGTAAGCGCGCTCGCCGCCGCGGTCGGGCGCGAGGTAATAAGCGCGCTGGAAGTAGATCGGATCGATCTGGTTGCTCGGCAGGAACTCGCTGATCTCGATGGCCTGAGTGGCCTTCTCCTCCAGCGCCTTCAGCTCCTCCTCGGAGAAGAGCACGTACTGCCCCTTCGCGAACTCGTAGCCCTTCGCCATCTCCGTGCGATCGACCACGCGCTCGTCCTTCGGGCAGACGTACTGCTGCTGGACGCGGCTCCCGCACTCGCGGTGGATCATGTTGAACGTGATCTTCTCGGACGACTCCGCGGCGGAGAAGAGCTTGACCGGAATGGAAACGAGTCCGAAGGCAATCTGGCCGGATGCAAACGCTCTGGGCATGATGGTCCCTTCCCTGTATGTTTCGTGAGAGTGTACAAGAAGTTGGGCACTTTGGAGCGCGGCGAACGCTTTGGTGGCGGACGCTTTGGAGTGCGGCGGCCTGAGCCGCAGCTTCCGCAGCAAGAACGCACGTCCTGCCGGTAGCAACGAAAGCGGCAGCATGGGCTGCCGCGCTCCAAGTCGCCATTCGCCGGTCGAATCCCTCCATTCGCCGCCGGGCCGCTGACGCCGGGCAATTCCTTGCGTATCTTGCTCGCGTAGCACGAGAACGAAAGGACCTCTGACATGGATGATCAAATCAACCAACCCCAGACGCCGCCGGCGATGCGGGCCGTGCCGGTGAAGCTGGTCGCGGGATTGTTCTTCACCGTCCTCGGCGTCCTGCTCACACTCGACAACCTCGATCTCATCGATGCCGACCGCTTTCTCCGATTCTGGCCGCTCGTGCTCCTCGCCATCGGCGCGATCCTGATCGTGCAGGACAGCAATCGCGCCGCCGGCTGGCTCCTCGCGGTCGCCGGCGCGATCCTCCTGGTCTACGAGACCGGATGGTTCCAGTTCTCGATCTTCGATCTCTGGCCGCTGCTGCTGATCATCGCCGGAGCCGGAATCGCCGCCCAGGCCCTCGGTCTGCGCCCGCTGTTTCGCAGCGGCGAGTCCGGCGGTCAGAACATCTGGGCTGTCCTCAGCACGAGGAAAGTCGTCGAAGAATCGCACGACTACACGGGCGGCCACATCTTCGCATTCATGGGCGGATGCGTGCTCGACCTCACCGCCGCGGACATCGCGCAATCGCCGGCAGTCATCGACGCCGTGGCCATCTGGGGCGGCATCACGATCCGCGTTCCTCAGGGATGGCAGGTGTCGGGCGAGGTCGTGCCGGTGATGGGGGGAATCGAGATCAAGTCGAAAGGCGCGCCGGGCGGACGCCGACTCATCGTCCGCGGCCTTGCGTTCATGGGCGGCATGGAGATCAAGACTGCGAGGACCGAATGAACAACTTCACGCGACTCATCGACATCGACTCGCTGTTCTGGGGTCTGGCCCTCGCGGCCGTCGGGCTGCTGTTTCTGCTCGACCGCATCGAGGCCTTGAGCCTCGGCACAGTCCTGCGAACCTACTGGCCGCTGTTCATCCTCTTTCTTGGCCGGAGGACCGAATGAGCGACATCAAACGACCCATCGATTCCGACTCGCTCTTCTGGGGTCTCGCGCTCGTCGGCATCGGAACACTCTTCCTGCTCGACCGCTTCGAGGTAACGAGCCTCCACTTCCTGTTCCGCCACTACTGGCCGCTTTTCGTGATCTTCCTCGGGCTGTCGAAGATCTTTCGCCACCGCACTGTGTGGGCAGGCTTCTGGCTGCTCACCGTCGGCGTATGGCTCCAGATCTCGACGCTCAGACTTTTCGGCCTGACGTTCGGATCGTCCTGGCCGCTGTTGCTGATCGCGCTCGGAGCCGGGATCGTTCTTCGCACGGTTTTCAATCCCATTCGACGGGATCGCTCCGCTGCCTCGGAGGATAGCCATGAGTGACGACAACGGCCGTCTCAAGATCGGCATCAACATCGAAACGGACCGGGACCGGGCGCGACGGGCCATTCGGCGCGCAGCGCGCAACAGAGACCCGTGGGCCGGCATGGTAGGCGGCCTGGCGATCCTGGCGGCCGGCGTCATCTTCTGGCTCGACCACCTCGGACGAATCAGCGCAGGTGACTACCTGCAATGGTGGCCGCTAATCCTGATCGCGTACGGTCTGGCGTACCTTCCGGCGCGGCGGTGGATCGCGGCCACGATTCTCATCGTTCTCGGTCTGGCGTTTCTGCCGCAAATCGAGTTTCTGCCGCATCTGCACTTCGGCGCCATCCTCGGCATGTGGCCGTTGCTGATCAGCGCCGGTGGCGTGACCTTGATCATGCAGGCGCTCCGGCCGGCGCCGAAGGACGCCCGCGATGGCGGCGCATTCCGGGCCATTTCGTTCATGGGCGGTAGCGTCCGCACGATCGACTCCGAGGAGCTGACCGGCGGCGATGCCGTCGCGGTGATGGGCGGATGCGAGATCAGGATCAACTCCACGCGGGCGGCCGAGGGCGCGGTCATCGACGTCCTCGCCTTCTGGGGCGGCGTCGAGATTCGCGTGCCGCGCGGGTGGAAGGTCGAGAACCACGTCGCCGCGATCCTCGGCGGATTCGCCGACAAGACCGCTCCCACCATCATCGCCGACGCTCCACGCCTCACGATCCGCGGAAGCGTGATCATGGGCGGTATCGAAGTACGGAATCCGAAGGATGACACGCCATGACGACGCCGACACTCCGCCGCGGACAAATGGCCGCGATCGCTTTCCTCGCCGTGAGCGCCGCCGCGCTGGCGACGTCCTCATTTCTCCTCTGGGCCTCGGGCGTCAGCGCAGGACTGGCGATTGCCGCCGCGCTTCCTCCGTCGCTGCTTCTCGGAATCATCGGCCTGGCGTCGCGATATCTTTGCCGCGCCATGCCGCTGCGCAGCACGAGCCGCACGTCCATCGCCATCGCGCATGCGGGATCGGCGGCCGCGGCCAGCAGCCTCTGGGTGCTGACCTGGAAGTCGTGGCTGGAGATCCTCAATCCGATGATGGGCTCGCATCTCGCGCCGGATGCCACGCTCCTGTTCGGCCTCGGCGTGGGGCTCGTTCTCGCGGCCGTTTCCGTGCACTACCTTCTGCTCGAGCTCGATGTTTCTCGTGAGGCCGAGGAAGCGGCGCTGCGTTATCGCATTCTCGCCCGCGAGGCCGAGCTCCGGGCGTTCAAGGCCCAGGTCGACCCGCATTTTCTCTTCAACAGCCTCAACGCCGTCGCCTCACTCTGCTCCTCGCGGCCGGATGACGCGCGGGAGATGGCGCAGCGGCTCGCGGATTTCTTCCGGATGATCCTCCGCCTCGGCGCGCTCGAGCGGATCACGCTCGCCGAGGAGATCGACCTCGTGTCGAGGTACCTCTGGATCGAAAAGGTGCGCTTCGGCGACCGGCTCACCGTTCATGTGAGTGTCGAAGAAGAAGCCGCCAAGTGTCCGATTCCTCCGCTTCTGCTCCAGCCGCTCGTCGAGAATGCCGTGCGCCATGGCGTGGCGGAGATGGTCGACGGCGGGACGATCGACATCGCGGCGACGCTGCACGACGGAAGGCTGCACATCCGCATCGACAACCCGGCCGACCCCGATCGCCCTGACGCGCGCGGCGAAGGGATCGGCCTGCAGAACGCTCGCGGCCGTCTGAGCGCCGTCTCCGAGGGGCGGGCCATGCTGAACGCCGTCGAGAGCGCGGGGCGATACCGCGTGGACATCGAGCTGCCGCGATGATTCGCACGATCATCGTCGACGACGAGGCGCTGGCGCGCGACATCCTCCGCGAATACCTCGGCGCGGAAGACGACGTCGAGATCGTCGCCGAATGCGCAAACGGATTCGAAGCCGTCCGCGCCGTCGCGCAGCACGATCCCGATCTCCTGCTGCTCGACATCCAGATGCCGAAGCTCGACGGCTTCGAGGTCCTCGAGCTCCTCGAGCGCTCGCCGGCGGTCGTGTTCGTGACCGCACACGATGAGTACGCGTTGCGGGCCTTCGAAGTCCGCGCCCTCGACTATCTCCTCAAGCCCTTCTCCGCGGAGCGCTTCCGCGTCGTGATGGACCGCGTGCGCCGCCGCGTCGAAGGCCACGAGCAGCGGCCGGTTGCGGGGCTCGCCGCGTCGCTGCGCCGCAAGCCGCTCCAGCGCGTCGTCGTCCGCCTCGACGACGGAACGATCCAGGTCATTCCGCTCGCCAGAGTCGATTACGTCGAAGCCGCCGACGATGCCATCGTGATCGTCACCGGCGGCACGAAACTGCGCAAGCAACAGCCGATCGGCGATCTCGCCGCCGACGTCGACCCCGACCGCTTCGTCCGCATTCACCGTTCGTACCTGCTGAACATCGAGCGGATCGAGAAGATCGAGCCCTACGCAAAAGACAGCCGAGTGGCGATTCTCCGCGATGGAACACGATTGCCGGTGAGCAGGAGCGGCTACGCGAGATTGAAGGAGTTGCTGTAGAACAACGCCTTTGTTGCTGTCGCCTGCCGTCCTCGTTGCCGTAGCCGTTGGCGTCGCCGTCGCCCGCTGTCTTCGTTGCCGTCGCCGTTGGCGTCGCCGTCGCCGTCGGCGTCTTCTGACTCTTCGGT